>CAIKJM010000001.1 GCA_903827735.1 uncultured Rhodanobacter sp.
ATCGCCTTCGCGATGCAGCACGCCTTCCTCGGCCAGCACGTCCAGCCACGGCGCGGCCACTTCCGTGCCGAACATCTCCTCGCCGATGAAAGGCAGTTCGAACGCCGCGCAGCGGATGTGGTCGAGCAGGATCAGCGGCTGATCCGGCATGATGCGCGCGTGCTCCGGCGACGCGCCCTGAAAAAACTCCGGGTGCCGCACCAGGTATTGATCGAGCGGATCGCTGCTGGCCACCAGCACGCCCAGCGCCGACTGCTGGCGGCGGCCGGCGCGGCCAAAGCGCTGCCAGGTCGACGCCACCGATCCCGGATAGCCGTTAAGCACCACCACGTCCAGGCTGCCGATATCCACGCCCAGCTCCAGCGCCGACGTGCTGACGATGCCGTCGATGGAGCCTGCGCGCATCTCGCGCTCGGCGGCGCGGCGCTCCTTCGGCAGATAGCCGCCGCGATAGGCGCGGATGCGCGCGGGCTTGCGCGGATCGTTGTCGAACACGTCTTTCAGATACTTGGTCAGCACTTCGACCATCGTGCGCGACTGCGCGAACACCAGCGTCTTCATGCCGGACTTGATCGCCAGCCGCGCGATGCGGTTGGTCTGCGAGCGCGCCGAGGCGCGCAGGCCGAGGTCGGGATTCACCACCGGCGGATTCCACAGCAGCACGTGCTTGTCGCCGGTCGGCGCGCCGCTTTCGGTGATCGCGGTGACGACATCCTCGATCAGCGCCTCGGCGTGCTCCTTCGGATTGCCGATGGTGGCCGAGCAGAGAATGAACTGCGGACGCACGCCGTAGAACGCGCACACGCGCTTCAGCCGGCGGATCACATTGGCCACGTGCGAGCCGAACACACCGCGATAGGTATGCACCTCGTCGATCACCACATAGCGCAGGTTCTCGAAGAACTGCGCCCACTTCGTGTGGTGCGGCAGAATCGCCTGATGCAGCATGTCCGGATTGCTGACCACGATATCGCCGTGCAGCCGAATCGCCTGGCGTGCATCGCCCGGCGTATCGCCGTCGAAGGTAAACGCCTTGACGCCCAGCTCGCCGGCCTGGTTCAGCTCCAGCAGCTCGGCCACTTGATCCTGCGCCAGCGCCTTGGTCGGAAACAGATACAGTGCCTTGGCGTGCTGGGTCATGGCGGCGGTGATGACGGGCAGGGTGTAGCACAGGGACTTGCCTGATGCGGTCGGCGTTACCACCGCCACGTGATCGCCCGCCTGCGCCGCTGCCCACGCCTGCGCCTGATGGCTGTACAGCCGATCGATGCCGCGCGATCGCAGCGCCTGGACTAACGCCGTCGGCAGATCGTCCGGCAGCGGCGCATACGAGCCCTCGCAGCCGGGAACCACGAACGCGCCGGTAATTCTGGCCGCATAGCGCTTGGCCAGCCGCTGCGCCAGCGTGCGCCCATCGCTGGGACCTCGTAGCACCAGCGAGTCGGCGGCGCGGTAACGATCGAGCTGGGCGTTCATCGGCAAGTCCTGGCGGCGTGACTTATTGAACGGATACCGCGTCTCAGGGAGTGAGATCGGCGCTCGCGCGCTCGTATAAAGCCGCGACTTTCAATTCTTGGGAAGCTGCATCAGCCAATCGATAAAAGCCTGAGTAGCAGGTCGAACACTGCGATGTGTCGGGTGAACCAGGTAATAGCTCCATTGTCCGAGCAACGATGGCCCCGGTAGTCGAACCAGGCGTCCGTCGGCCAAGTAGGGCGCGACGATGCGCTCGCGAGCCAAGGCGATGCCTAAACCAACGGCCGCCGCATCGAGCGCTTCGGTCGTGTCGCTGAAGCGATAGCGCTCATCGAGCTTGGCGCCGTGCACGCCCGCCGCTCGAAACCAGTCATGCCAACCCTGTCTAGCCAGATCTGTTACCAGCGGCATGGTCGCAATGTCAGCCGCACCGCAAGCATTCTGCAGCCCAGCTAGCATTGGCGCAGCCACTGGGAAAAGTGTCTCGTTCATCAACAGCATCGAGGTAAGCCCCGACCAGTGCCCGGAACCGTGGCGGATCGCAATATCTGGGCCACCTTTATCGAAGCGGGCGAGTGCGGCATTCGTGTCGAAGCTGAGTCGTATATCGGGATGAGCTGTCGCAAAGCCGGGGAGTCGCGGCAGTAACCACGCGTAATTCAGCGAATGTAGCATCGAGATACGGACGTGTCGTTCTTCGGTTTTGACTTGTACGTCGCGCAGCACGCCGTCCATGTCAGCCAGCGCGCTGCTCGCCGTGTCGGCCAGCCTGCGTCCTTCGAATGTCAGCGTGACGCCGCGCGCGTGCCGCGTAAACAAGCCGACACCCAGCCAAGCTTCGAGTTTACGCACGTGATGGCTGACGGCGCTTGCGCTGAGGTGAAGCTCCTCGCCGGCATGGGCAAAGTTCTGGTGACGGGCCGCCGCTTCAAAAGCGGCGAGAGAAGGCAGCCAATCGGCGCGTAAAGCCATGCTCTAGCCCTTCATTAAATAGGTGGCTGACCGAAAAAATATGCGCTTGTTCCACGATAAGGCATCGGCAGAATGGTTGCAGCCACGTCACATGACGCCGGCTAACAATACCCACAAGCTACAGCTGGAGCGACTTTGTCAAACCTCGACTTTGCAGTGATCGATGTATTTGCCGATTTGCCACTCCATGGTAATCCGCTCGCCGTGGTGATGGACGCCGACCGACTTGCCGATGACTCGCTTCGCGCGATCGCGCGCGAGTTCAATCAAGCGGAGACAACCTTCGTACTCGCGCCGGCCGCCGCTGGTGCCGATCGACGCTTGCGCTCGTTCACAGCCAGTGGCGCCGAAGTATTCGGGGCGGGACACAACGCCCTCGGCGCGTGGCTCTGGCTTGCTTACGCCGGAATACTGGGCGATTTAACCGTCGAGCGTGAGTTTCGACAGGAGGTCGGGCCGCATGTGCTACCTGTGCGCGTTCGAATGGACGGCAAGCGCGCGACTGCTGTGATGACGCAGTCGGCGCCGGAGTTTCTCGCTCACGCCCAGGATCTGCCAGGACTTGCACAAGCGCTTGGCATCCTTCGGGAAGATTTCTCTGATAATCCAATGCCGCAGGTCGTCTCGACCGGCGCACCGCACCTGCTGGTCGGCGTGAAAACTCGCGCGGACGTCGACAAGGCGCGTCCGGATGCGGACCGCCTATTGCCACAGCTGCGCGCCGCCGAAGCGGAGGGCTGCTACCTATTTTCAACGCAGCACAGGGGCGACGAGCTGACCGCTTACGCACGGTTCTTCAATCCCACGGTAGGCTTGTGGGAGGACTCGGCGACCGGCACGGCCGCCGGACCGCTTGCAGCATTTCTAAGCGTGCACGAGCTGGTAGAGCAGGGGCAGCCCATCGTCATCGAGCAAGGCCGATTCATGGGACGTCCCAGCATCCTGACGATTGATTTTCAGAACGGCGTGGAGTTATCAGGTAGCGGTGTGATCGTGATGAAAGGCTCGCTTATTTTGTAAGTGCCCTGGTTGATTTCACCTGGAAGTCAGCACGCTCGGACACAATGCGTTTAGCCGACTGTCCAGATCCCGGCGTAGTGATGCCAATCGATCCCGCATGAATGTTCTGCGCATCTAGATATCGGCATGCAACGCCGCGCGTGAGGGCCGGAGTAGCGCTACGGTTCAATCCATCGGATCGGTTAAAAACTCCCGACGATGACGCGAAGCAAAGTCGGCCGGCTGCCGAAATTGAGCCCGTAGTCGGTTTCGTCGCCGTTCCACAAACGCTGCATCTGCCATTGGCCGTTGATGAAGCTGCCTTGTTCGACGCGCAGCAGCTGGCCGTGGCGGTGACCGTCGTTGTGCCTTTCGAATTCCACCCGCGCATCGACGCCG
>CAIKJM010000002.1 GCA_903827735.1 uncultured Rhodanobacter sp.
GACTCATCTAGGTCCAGTAATGCACTCAGTGTCTGGACGCCTGCATTGTTAACAAGCAGTTGCGGCGCGCTTGCAAAATAGCGCTGGGCTTGGTCGAAGAACGGCTCCACTTGTTCGCGAATGCCCGCATCGCAGCGCTCGACCCACAAGCGACGCCGCAATTCATCGGCCTCGGTGGCAAACGGATCGTCGCTGCCATCGCCGAGAATATGACTGACGGCGACGTGCCAGCCCTCGCGGGCCAGCGCGAGGACGATCTCCCGTCCTATGCCGGAAACGCCACCGGTAACGACCGCCCATTTGATCACTGCGCTCATCTCGTCGCTCAGATTGGATGTCGCGCGACGCGTTGTCGCTGCTGACCGAGCCCATCGATGGAGAGTTCGACGACATCATTTTCCTGCAACCACTGCGGTGGCTTCATGCCCATGCCGACGCCATGCGGTGTCCCCGTGCTGATGACATCACCCGACTGAAGACTCATGAACTGGCTGATGTAATGCACCAGAAAAGGCACGTTGAAAATCATGTCGTGCGTATTTCCGTCCTGAACCTTGCGGCCGTTGACTCTACACACCAGCTGTAGCGAATCCAGCGCGGGCACATCCTCCGGCGTTACCAGATACGGCCCTATCGGGCAAAACGTATCGCAGCCCTTGCCCTTATCCCACTGCCCGCCACGCTCCAGCTGATAGCTCCGCTCGGAGACGTCGTTGATGACACAGAATCCCGCAACATGTGACATGGCGCTGGCGGTGGTCACATAACGTGTTTCTTTGCCGATGACCACACCCAGCTCGACTTCCCAGTCCCCTTTGCCGGCATTCGGCGGCAACACGATGTCGTCGTTCGGCCCGACGATGGATGACGTAGCCTTGAGAAAAAGAATCGGCTCCGCTGGTGCCGACTGGCCAGTTTCGCGGGCATGATCGGCGTAATTCAATCCAACGCAGATGATCTTGCCTACCCCACTCAATGGCGGGCCGATACGCTGCGACGGTTCGGCCAAGGGCAGGGATTCAGCCGACACCTCGCGCAGTGCGGCTAAGCCGCGCAGAAGATTGACCGCGGTTATGTCGGACACGATGCCTGATGCATCGCGTATGCGCCCAGCGGCATCCAGCAGACCCGGTCGCTCCGCCCCAACCGCTCCCCATCGCACTATTTTCATTCGACCGCCTTGATTCGCTGCGCTCGCGTCAAAGGGATATGCCACCGTCGACGACGATATCGGCGCCGGTCATAAATGAGCTTTCATCCGATGCCAGCAGCACTGCTGCGGTGGCGATCTCCGAGGGTTGCGCCCATCGCCCCATTGGCTGGCGGGCGATCAGATCAGCCCGAGCTTTTTCAGGGTCGGCTGCCGCCATGATTCTCAGCGCCAGCGACGGAGATCCCACGGTACCTGGGCTGATCGAATTGCAGCGAACGCCGTCGCCGACGAAGTCATACGCCAAGGCGCGAGTCATCGCGATGACCGCGCCCTTGGTTGCCGAATAAGCGAAGCGTCGCGGTGCTGCCATGGTGGTCGATACCACCGAGGCTATATTGATGATCGATCCGCTGCGCTGTTGGCGCATAAAAGGCAACACGGTCTTGACCATGATGTAGATTGATTCCACGTTGATGCGCAGGCTACGTGCGAAATCCTCGGCACTGCATTCGGTGATGTCACCCACGGCGACGTAACCGGCGCAGTTGACCAGTACATCGATACGGGAGAATCGCAATGCCACCTCACATGCAGCGTCCACATCGGTGACATCCAGCCCAACGGTGATTGCCTCACGCGGCAAGTCACGCAATTTTTCCTCGTTAACGTCGCATGCAATAACGGTTGCTCCTTCGGCCACGAACTGATCGACGATGGCACGGCCGATGCCCTGCGCCGCGCCGGTAACCAAGCACGTCTTTCCCGACAACCGTTCCGCCATAAAGATGCTCCTTCGTTTCGCGCATGCTACGGGGCGCCTGCGCGACGCAATAGCTCTTACTTAACGCGCATCCAGTATCTGTTTGACCTGCGCCATAGTCATCGGTCACTCGCAGCGGTCATCAGCTGTGACTTTTCGCAGGCGAGCGCGAAGGATGCGGCGGCGCTCACCACGTAAAGCCACCATCTGATGCGCGATAACTATTGCGTAGCTGGGCGACGTGCATCGCGGGCTAATTGAACCGTGGATTCGATTCCTCTGGACCTCGCTTCCTGGAGCGCCATCATGCTGCGACTGTTTGCCTTTAATACCCGCCGCTGGACTGCTGCGAAGCGTCCAACCGCCGCCTTGCTTGCCGGGCTTTTGACGCTGGGCTTGTGCAGCCCTGCCGTCGCTTCGCTGGCGCAATCGCAAACCTTCGCCAGCTGGACGCCGTTTGCCAACGGCGCCGACGTCACGCTCACCGCCGACACCACGACCAAGCACAGCGGCGCGCAGTCGCTGAAATTAGTCAACGCGACAGCCACCTCGCCAAACAATGGCGGCTTCTACCAAGTCGTTCCCGTACAACCGTCAACGCTGTACCACATTACCGCCTGGGTAAAGGGCACGAATATCGCCAGTGCCGCGACGGATTGCTTCGGTATCGATCAGAATTATGCGACCTTCAAATGCCTGCCCGCGGGAACCTTCGACTGGCAACAAATCAGCTGGAACTACACCACGCCAGCGGGCGAGACGGGAATGGCTTTCGCGTTATACAGCGCAAATACCGGCACCGCGTGGTTTGACGATATCTCGGTCGTCCAGGATGGCGCGACCACCAATCTCGTCGCCAATCCCGGTTTCGAAAATTCGGCTGATTCCATCACCATTCTCTCACCCAACACCTCGGTCTTTTCATCGGGCGGCGCGTATCTTCAGGTCACATCGACGGCGTCATCTATCACTTGGACGGCGGCCGATATCAATCATGTGAACGTGGGCAGCGGCACCGTGAATACGGCTGGCGGACCCAATTATCTAGTGCTTCCCAATGTGGGTCCTGGTTGGTATTCGCTGCACCTGACGACATCGACCAACAGCACCGCGGATTCCACGTTTACCGTCGTTGCCAATTCCTATATCTACAACAGTGCCCAGCCGAATCCTTTCGGCGTGAACATGCACCCCTACACCGCAGCACCGGGTGAGGTAGCCGCGGTTGGAGATGCAGGCCTGGCCAGCGTTCGTATCGACCTGCGCTGGGACCAAACCGAAACCAGTCCCGGTGTCTATACCTGGGACCCGGCAGAAGACGCGATCATCGGTAACCTGCTCGGTGGTGGCGTCAAGCCGCTGATGACCATGGGGTATTCCAACCCGCTTTACGATAACGGCCTCACGCCAAGCAGTCAGGCAGGCATTGCGGCGTACGCGGCCTGGGCCGCTGCGGCGGCTCAGCACTTCGGCAACAGAGTCGATTACGACGTCTACAACGAATACAACGTGGCCGGCCCGAGCGACAGTGCCTGCGGACAAACCCCCGATTGCTACTACGCGCTGCTAGGGCCCACGGCGAACGCTATCCACAACGCAGCACCTGGCGCACGCGTGGTGGGACCCACCCTGGGCGGCTTCACACAGGATTGGATCGGCAGCAATCCAGATTCCTACAACTGGCTCAAGCGATTCCTCGATCTGGGCGGTCTTTCGTACGTCGATGTGATTGCGATCCACAACTACACTTTCCCGGTCATCACGCCGCCGGAAGGTAACAACAACGCCGTGATCGCCGCGGTTCGCGCGCTGCTGGGGAATTACCCCGGCGCGTTGGCAAAACCGCTATGGCTTACCGAAACCGGGTTTCCGACCTACTCCGGCTTTTACACCGACGTGCAGCAAGCTCAGACGATCGTTCGCGATGCGGCCCTGTCGCTACGTGCGGGGATTTCCCAATACATGTTTTACGACATGCTGGACGACTGCGCCGATGCAACCAATGGACAATGCCGATTCGGCTTGATGCACGGCACCGCTGAAACAGCTGGCACGCTGGCGCCCAAGCCTGGCTATACGGCTTATGCTTTGCTCGCTCGCAATCTGGCCGGCTTCAGTTACGCCAGTAGCGACAGCTGGGGCACTGGCATCTATTCGCTGCTCTTCTCCACTGCGTCAGGCACTAAACGCCGCATCGCCTGGGCTCCGGCGGGCAACACCACGCTTGCGGTGCAAAGCACAGCGCCCGTTACCGTGACGAACTGGGATGGACAAAGCAACACCATCAACCCTACCAACGGCGTCGTAACCTTTAGCGTGGGGCCCGATGCGGTATACGTCGACGGCACCAGCATCACAAGCGGGGCAATAGCCACCGCCCCGGCTTTCAGCGCCACGCCACCGGCAAGCGCACAGCAGGGCCAACCCGTTTCCATTGCTATCAGCGTCAACGGCGCTGCGCCCGGTGCACCGACCGGTTCGATCATCTTCCGCTCCGCCTACGGCAGCACGGCGGTCACGGCGGCGGTGGGAAGCACGGTCAACGGAACCCTGCAGCTCAGCGCATTTCCCACCGCGGGACAGGTCACGGTACCGATCGAAATCGACCAGGGCAGCACTGTCGTCGGGCGACTCGTCGTATCACTGACTGTAACCAATTGATGGCCCATACAAGCTTCCCGGCACGCAATTTCTAGGAATAAGATC
>CAIKJM010000003.1 GCA_903827735.1 uncultured Rhodanobacter sp.
CGCCGGAAGAGATTTTCGCCACGCTGCCCAAGAGCGTCTCCACGCCCGAATTGAAAATCGAGCTGGCCGAGGGCGAGCACTACACATTCATGGACAAATTCCGCCAGCAGGCCAGCTTCGGCGACGCTACGCTGATCACCATCGACGGCCTGCGCGCGGACTGGCCGGACGGCTGGGGCCTGGTGCGCGCGTCGAACACCACGCCCGTGCTGGTGCTGCGCTTCGAGGCGGATGATGCGACAGCACTCAGGCGCATCCAGCAGGTTTTCCGCAAGCAGCTGCTGGCGGTCGACTTCACGCTGAAGATGCCGTTCTGAGCGCCGATCTACCGCTCTAACAAAAAAGGGCCAGCATCGCCGGCCCTCTTTTTATCCCGACGGTAAATCGATCCGGCAGGTTGCATGTTTCATCAAATCACTGCGTTGGCTTTGCCTGGGCCGCCTTGATCTCGCGGTAATGCGTCAGTTGCACGGCTTGGTCCTGCAGCATTTGCGCGCGCGCTGCCTGCTGGCGCTGCAAGGTGTTTTGCTGGCCAGTCACCACCGCGCGCTGGCTGGCGATGCTGTCACTGATGAACTTCGGCACCGCCTTCTGCGTACGCTCGATTTCCGCTGCGCGGCCTAGCAGGTCCGTCAGCGCTTTTTCCTGTGTTTTCAGGTTGAGCTGGGTGGTATGGATTTGCTGGTCCAGCGTATCGAGCGCCTGCTGCTGTGAAATCTTGAACGTATTTTCGTCAGGATAGGCCTCCAGCATCTGCGCATCGGCGTTGATGCGATCCTGCTCGATGCGCTGCTTCTTGGCCTGATCGGCAGCCAGCTGGTTGGCGGCGGCGCGCTCTTCCGGCGTCAGCTGCCGCGGCACGTGCTGAATCACCAGGCCCTGGTCGTTCACCGCGTCGAAGCCGTATTTCATCGCCTCGGCGGTGAGGCTATCGCTAAAGTGCACCTTGCCTTGGGCGTCGTGCCATTTGTAGCGGATACCGCTGCCGGACGATGTTTGAGCCATCGCCGCAGTACTGGCAATGAGCGTCGCCGCGGTAAAAATCAATAAACGTTTGTGCATGGAATCCCCCTGTTGGTTCCATTATAGCCGTCGATACCGCGCTGCCGAGTTCTCCGCTGGTAAATCGTCAGCCGCCGAAGACCGTCAGCGCTGAACGCCGTAACGCTCGCGGTAGGCCAGCAGGCGCTGGTGCTCGTCGGCCAGCTGCGGCCGCTCGCCGGCGTAGGCCAGCACGTCGTCGAGGCTGGTGATGGCAATAACCGGTACACCATAATCTGCCGCGACTTCCTGCGCGGCCGAGCGGGCGCCCTGCCCGCGCTCCTGCCGATCCAGCGCAATCAGCACGCCCGCCGCGGTGGCGCCCTGCGCGTGGATCAGGGCCAGCGATTCACGCACGGCGGTGCCCGCGGTCATCACATCGTCGACGATCAGTACCCGACCTTGCAGCGGCGCGCCAACGAGCGTGCCGCCTTCACCGTGATCCTTCGCCTCTTTTCGGTTGTACGCCCACGGCAGGTCGCGCTGATGCTGGTCGGCTAGTGCGATGGCCGTGGCCGCCGCCAGCGCGATGCCCTTGTACGCAGGGCCGAACAGCATGTCGACCTGGATGCCGGAATCGACCACAGCGGCAGCGTAAGCGCGACCGAGTTGCGCCAGCGCCGCGCCGGAATCGATCCGGCCCATATTGAAAAAGTACGGACTCAGACGGCCCGATTTCAGGGTGAACTCGCCGAAGCGCAGCACGTCGCGGCTGAGGGTAAGTTCGATGAAGTCGCGCTGGTAATCGTGCACAGGTCGCCTCGCTGGCAATGACGTAGAAATGACAAAAGATTCGGTCGTACTGGATGGCTGCCGATGTTTCGCGGCGCGGCGTCGACCATGGTAACGCTGCTCGCTGTCCGTAACGCCCGCCCGAGGTTGTTATGATCGCGCATCACTCGCCGGAAAACGTCATGCGCATCATCAGCCTCAACGCCAATGGCATCCGCTCGGCCGCGACCAAGGGCGTATTCGACTGGCTTCGGACGCAGGATGCCGACGTGGTCTGTCT
Organism: uncultured Rhodanobacter sp.; assembly: GCA_903827735.1. GTDB lineage: Bacteria > Pseudomonadota > Gammaproteobacteria > Xanthomonadales > Rhodanobacteraceae > Rhodanobacter. The sequence goes on from CAIKJM010000003.1 coordinate 2,054, forward strand.
GCAGGAGACCAAAGCGCAGGAGGATCAGCTCGGCGATCCCATGTTCCGTCCCGATGGCCGACACTGCTTTTACCGTGATGCGACCAGCAAAAAGGGCTACAGCGGCGTGGCCATCTATGCCAAACGCCAGCCCGACCAGGTACTCACCGAGCTCGGTTGGGACGAATTCGATGACGAAGGCCGCTACATCGAGGCGCGCTTCGGCAACCTCTCGGTAGTGTCGCTGTATTTTCCTTCGGGCTCATCCGGCGATGAGCGCCAGCAATTCAAGTTCAAGGCCATGGAATGGTTTACGCCGATACTCGATGGCTGGCTGAAGAGCGGTCGCGACTATGTGATCTGTGGCGACTGGAACATTGTCCACACGAAAAACGATATTAAGAACTGGAGCTCAAACCAGAAAAATTCCGGCTGCCTGCCGGAGGAGCGCGCCTGGCTGGATCTGCTCTTCCAGCAGCGCGGCTGGGTCGATAGCTTCCGCGCGCTGAAGCCCGACGCGGTGGAGTACACCTGGTGGTCGAACCGCGGTCAGGCGCGCGCCAACAACGTGGGTTGGCGTATCGACTATCAGGTAGTCACGCCCTCTCTGCGCGATCGGCTGAAGAACTGCTCGATCTACCGCGACCAGCGGTTCTCCGATCACGCGCCTTATATCGTCGATTATGCCGACTGAGCCGCGCGACGAGCATCGGTCCGCGCGAAAAGCAGAGCGTTCCCGGCCATCGGTCTGGAAATCCTTTGCGCAGCCTGCGGCGTGGACGATGCTCTTGTTCGGGTTTTCGTCGGGACTGCCGTTTCTACTGGTTGCCGGTACGCTGGCGTACTGGCTGAAAGAAAACGGCATCGTGTTAAAAGACATCACGATGATCGCCAGCGCAGGCATGACGTACGCACTCAAATTTTTGTGGGCGCCGCTGCTTGACCACTGGCGGCTTCCGGGCTTTTCGCGCCTTGGCCGTCGGCGGGGCTGGCTGCTGTTTGCCCAGCTTGGTGTGGTGGCTGGTTTGCTAGCCATGGCATTTTTGACACCGGCGCAGCTGATGCCCTTTGTAGCCGCAACGTTGATCGTGGCGTTTTTCGGCGCTACGCAGGATATTGCCGTCGACGCCTACCGTATCGAGATTGCACCGGTCGATGCTCAGGGAGCGCTGGTCGCGACGTATTCGCTGGGCTATCGCATAGCTTTGATTCTCGCGGGTGCGTTGGCGCTGATTCTTGCCGATCACATAGCGTGGAGCTGGGTATATCTGGTGATGGCTATCGCTATGGGCGTGCCGATTGCTGCCACTCTGACGGCGCGCGAGCCGGACGTGCACGTCACTACTTCACGCGGCTGGCGCGCGGCGATGCGTGAAAGCGTGGTCGATCCCTTTGCGGATTTTTTCCGTCGCTACGGCTGGCACATAGCTGGCGTGACGCTGCTGTTTATCCTGCTGTTCAAGATCCCAGAGCAGGCCACCATTGGCGGCGTGATGAGCCCTTTTTATCGCGACATGGGATTTTCCAAGACCGAGATCGGTAGCATCACCAAGATTTACGGTATCTGGATCGGCATCGTCGGCGTTTTTCTTGGCGGCGCCGCGGTAGCGCGCTGGGGGGCATGGCGTTCGCTAGGAGTGACTGTCGTGCTGTGCGGCTGCAGCAATCTGCTTTACTTGGCACTGATCGCTCACCCGGGCAACCTGCTCGTGCTGACCATGGTGATTTCCGGCGAAAACCTTACGCTCGGTATGCTCGGACCTCCAACGGTGGCGTTTCTATCGTCGCTGGTCAATCGTGAACATACGGCCACGCAGTATGCGTTGCTGAGTTCGATGGTGAATTTGCCAGGAAAGCTGCTTGGTTTCTTTGCCGGGGGCATTGCAACAGCGACGGGCTATGGCGAGTATTTCGTGATCACCGTGCTGTCGATCATCCCGGCGACCCTGTTGTTTTTCTATCTATGGCCGCGATTTCGTCACGTGGACGTTCCAACGGCAGGGGCCGAGTAAATCGCACCGAGTACGCGAGACCCACGCGCACCGGTGACGGCCGGCAGGTTGCCTGGGAGCCTTAGCAACCGCTGACGCGCAAGCCAGGCAAAAGCGGTGGCCTCCAAAAAATCAGGGTCGATGCCGTACGCTGCCGTGCTGCTGACCATGCGCGGCGCGAGCAGTTCGGCCAGTCGCTGCATCAGTCGGTGATTGTGCGTGCCGCCACCGCAGACGAGGACGTCAGCGGAGGGTGGCGTTTGCTGAGTGATGGCCTCCGACACGCTGCGCGCGGTCAGCTCCAGCAGTGTGGCCTGCACATCGGCAGGGCTGAGGTTGGCAAGGTGTGGATGCGTCGCCAGCCAGCTCAGATGGAAATGTTCGCGCCCCGTGCTCTTGGGCGGCGCGAGCGCGAAATAAGGGTCGGCCAATAGCGCTTCGAGCAGCGGTGTATCGACAGTGCCGCTGGCCGCAAACGCGCCGTTGCGGTCAAAGGCTTCGCCGCGGTGACGAAGGCACCACGCGTCGAGCAGCCCGTTTGCCGGACCGGTATCGAAACCCAGCACGCCGCCGTGCGCATCCAATACGGTGAAATTAGCAATCCCGACCAGCTTAAGTACCACCCGGCTGTGGCCTTCGCGCTCCAGCAGCATGGCGTGCCTTGCGGGTAACAGCGGTGCGCCCTGCCCGCCGGCCGCAATGTCCGCGCGGCGAAAGTCGGCAACCACATCGATGCCGCACCGCTCGGCGATGACGCTCGCGTCGCCCAGCTGTAAAGTAAAAGGATAGTCGCCACTCGGCCGGTGCCGCACGGTCTGGCCATGAGAACCAATGGCGCGCACCAATCTTGCCGGCGTGCCGCTTTGCTGTAGCAGTTGCAGCGCGGCTTCGGCGAAGCAGTGTGCAATTTCGACGTCCAGACGTCCAAACGCATCGAGGTCAAGCGTGGCCTCTTCCTGCATCAAGGCGAGCATTCGCTCCCGCAGCGATGCAGACCAGGGGTGCGCGTAGGTTGCCTTAACCTGAGGCGTGCCGCCCGCAAA
>CAIKJM010000004.1 GCA_903827735.1 uncultured Rhodanobacter sp.
CGCAGATAATGAAGACGCAGCGGTACTCAAGTCGAACATTGAAGCGGTTGCTCGAGAATGCGCCCCCGACCTGACCTTGAAAGTCAGTGTCGCAGTCGAGGAGACGGAAGCCTTCTATTTGGGCGACTTACGTGCTCTACAGCTTGCTTATCCTGAGGCTGATCTTCCTGCTGCACGCAATTACGTCCCAGACTCAATTTGCGGGACATGGGAATTATTCGGTCAAATCATAGATGACGATGGCGGTAATAAGGTGGCCTGGGCCGAGGCAATGGGGCCTTGTGTAACAATCATTTCAGGTCAAAGCCGATCACCCTCCTTTCGCGGGATGGTTAATGAATTGTCTGTACTCCTCCCCAGTTCTCCGGCTCCTCGCAAAAAGCGGAAATATCGCCATCACTCAAAAAAGAAACAACGTGCAGGAAAACGCTGATAGCTATATTTACCATTCAGCATAATTTCTAGTGCTTTGACCGTCAGTCTTTCGGCTCTAGTGGCATGTTCAAATATGGCGGCAACCTTCACGTAGCAGTCTAAGAGTCTGTGACAATCTTGCGATACGTACCAGCTAGGTTCCGGAACGGCCGTAATGCTTATGGATGAATTAGTCCGTGCAGTGCTCTTAACAAAGCCGCAATTTGTTTCGAAGCTAGGCAGGGTGCGGCAATTACTTGATGCCGGCAGCCGAGCGCAAATCGACTGGGACATAGTGACTATGCCCCTCGGTATAAATGTTGGTAGTAGACACCTCACGGTGCCCAGCCAATGCCTGGATCTTTTCCTTCGGCCAGCCGGCCTCCTCGTACTGAGCCGCGCCCAGGCTTTTGCATTCATAAAGCGTCGGCGGATTCTTCAGCTGACCACAGTGCGTGGCCATGAGCTGGGCGAATTCGCGTTGAAGCTGTTCACGGGAGCATTGAGCCCAATGGCGCGTAAATTTATCCCGTGCCCGGTGATTCATTGCGCGCCTGGGAGCGGCGTAACACAGCAGGGCAGGGCAATCGGCAATCCGGTAGGCCACAGAGGCATCCAAGGCCTCACGCAGGGCCTCATGAGGCGTGATCGCGAGCCTGGTGCCAGTCTTGCCCTGTTCGATGCGTAAAGTCGCTCCGTCCCAGCCAGCAGGCAGTTCCAAGCGACATAGATCGTCGGGCCGCTGCAACGACAGCCGCACGAGCTCCATTGCATGTTGAAGGTGCATCGAAGCGTGCTGATGAATTTTGGCGTACACCTCGGCCGAGAGGCGGGATCGCTGCCGATTCACTTTGGCTCGTTTCAAAAGTGCCGCGGCCGGATTGTCGTCGCGATAGCCCTTGCTGACGGCATAGGAGAACACTCGCTCGAGGAGGTCGCGATAGCGATTATGGTCACCGATTGAGACGTGCTGGTCGATGAACTCGGCGAGCTCCATGCGTGGGACGCGAGTAATGTCTCTATCTGGGACCTCGCGCTTGATCTTGCCCAGGCGCCATTGGGTGGTCTTGAATGTCCGCTCACTCGGCCTGGCATCCACCTTCCAGAAGGCTAGCCAGTCGTCCAGGACGGCGTGGAACATCGCATGCGGCTTTTCGATGCGCTCGACAAGCTTCTGCACCTGCGCCGGCATGCGGCGATCGTTGAGGACGGCCACAGCGGCACGAGCAGCCTCGAAATCGGTCCCGAGGCCTTTCTCCTTTTTCGAGATTGGATCGACGTAACTGAAATACCAAACGCCGGCTTTGAGCCGGCGCTTAAGATTTGGCGGACGTTTCCGCCACGTCGCGATCGAGATTTCAGCCATGCGCTCTCCCTGGTGAGCCAAGCATAGCAGGGAGAAAAACGGGAGAAAATTGGGAGAAAGCCCCGACGAGCGTCTCTATCTCATTGAATTTGGTCGGGGCGAGAGGATTCGAACCTCCGACCACTTCCACCCCAAGGAAGTGCGCTACCAGGCTGCGCTACGCCCCGATCCGCTGATTATAACGGTGCGACCACGCGCGCGTCGCGTGTGCTGAACAATTTGCCAGCTTATTGCCGGCTTGCAGGCGGATGAATCGGAGAACGGCAGGATTCAGTACGGCCAGCGTTTCAGCAGCGCTTCCAGTTCGTCGCGAATCTGGCCGAGTTCGCGCTGTTTGCGGTTGACTGCAGGCTCCGACGGTGCGGTTGGCGATGTGGCCGACGACACGAGCGGTGCCACCGTTTCAAACACAGCGCGCGGTTGTTCCTTCAACTGCTGGCGCGCGCCGCCGATGGTGAAACCCTGTTCGTACAGCAGACTGCGGATGCGGCGCACCATCTGCACGTCGTCGTGCTGGTAGTAGCGGCGATTGCCGCGTCGCTTGCTGGGCTTCAGCTGCGGAAACTCCTGCTCCCAGTAGCGCAACACATGTGGCTTGACGGCGCACAGTTCTGCCACTTCGCCGATCGCGAAGTAACGCTTGCGCGGAATCTCCGGCAAGCTGGCAGGAATCTCAGCGGCTGCTCTCATCAATGCTCACACGCAAGCGAAGTTTCTGACCGGGACGGAAGGTAACGACGCGGCGCGCGGAGATCGGAATCTCTTCGCCGGTTTTCGGATTGCGGCCGGGGCGCTGGTTTTTGTCACGCAATTCGAAATTGCCGAAACCCGAAAGTTTCACGGCCTCTCCATTTTCGAGACGATTCCGGATCTCTTCAAAGAAGAGATCCACGAATTCCTTCGCTTCCCTTTTGTTGAGGCCGAGTTCTTCGAACAGGGCCTCCGCGAGCTCTGCTTTGGTCAACGCCACGGTCGCAACCTCAACGGCTCCGAACGGAAGCCCCCAGTTTAGTGGATACGTTCGCGGCAATTTCCCCAACGGCCGCGTCGATGTCATCAAGGCTTAGCGTGCGCGAACGGTCCTGAAAGATCAAGCCCATAGCGACACTCTTGTGTCCGGGGGTGAGACCTGCGCCGCGATAAACGTCAAATACGCTGACAGAACGCAGCAGCGGACCGGCAGCTTCGCGGATCGCAGCGAGCACGCGGTCGACGCTGACGTCCTCGGCCACGGCCAGCGCCAGGTCGCGGCGCGAACTCGGCTGTTCGGCGATCGGTTCCGGGCTAGGCAGGCGGGCTTCGCGCAGTGAAGCCCAGTCGAGCTCGAACAGCAGCGGTGCGCTGCCAAGGTCGAGCGTCTGGGTCAAGCGCGGATGCAGGGCGCCCAGCCAGCCGATCGGCGTTTCGCCTCGCAGAATGCGTGCGCTCTGCCCCGGATGCAGCGCTGGGTGTGTGGCGGCGGCGAAGACAAACGGCTCCGAACTGGGCGGCAAAAGCGCGGCAATATCCGCCTTGGCATCGTAGAAGTCCGCGGCGCGCGACTTTTCGCCCCATTGTTCGGGCAAGGCGCTGCCAGCGACCAGACCGCCGAGACGCACGCTTTCGCGCGAGCCCGCACCGTCCGGCGCAAAGCAGGCGCCGAGCTCGAACAGCTTGGCGCGCGGCACCTGGCGCTGACGGTTGTACTGCCAGGTCGAAATGAGGCCGCTCCAAAGGCTGGTGCGCATCACTGCCATCGTTTCGGCAATCGGATTGTCCAGCATCAGGCCCGGCTGTTCAGGATTGAGCTGAGACTGCAGTCGCGGGTCGACAAAGCTGTAGGTCACGACTTCCTGATAGCCGCGCGCGGCGAGGGCATCTTTCGCGGCGTTGGCGGAGCGCTGGGTTTCGCGCACCGGGTTCAGCGGCA
>CAIKJM010000005.1 GCA_903827735.1 uncultured Rhodanobacter sp.
CACGAAAAACGCGAAATGCTCTTTCGGTTTGTCGCTGCTGGCGACCAGCCGAAAGCCCAGATCGTTGATGTAGTCGTCCAGCAGAGGGTCGTCGACGACCAGATCCAGCGCGCGCATCTGATGCAGCATGGCGGCGCCGTAATCCTGCGCCTCCTGCGGCGAGATCAGCGCATTGGCCGAGCTGCCCAGATCGGGCAGGCGTACGTCCTGCTGGGCGCTGGCGGAAAAGGTCAGCCCGGCCGCCAGCAGGGCGGCCAGCAGGCGTCGGGCTAGCGGGCATTTAACCGGTCGTCGTGGTGCCATGGTCATAGGTAGGCGACAATACCACCGAGACCGCGCGGGATCGCAGCGGTTCCCGCCGCCGAAGGCTTGAGCCGCGCCGCGTCTGCCCCCAAATATCTGCCATCGTTCCTAAAGTCCCGGAGTGTCGTCATGTCCAAGATCGAGGTCTATTCCACCGCCGTTTGCCCATACTGTGTCTCGGCCAAGAATCTGCTCAAGGCCAAGGGGTTGGAGTGGACGGAAGTGCGCATCGACACGGATCCGGCGCAGCGCGACGCCATGCTCACCCGCAGCGGCGGTCGTCGCACCGTGCCGCAGATTTTCATTAACGATCAGCACGTCGGTGGTTTCGATGACCTGGTTGCCGCCGATCGCAGCGGCAAGCTGACCCAGCTGCTGGAGCTGTCCGCATGAGCGACAGCCTCGCCGAGTTCAGCGAATTCCGCCAGCGCATGAACGACCGCATCCTTGCCGAGGACAATCAGGTTGTTCGTCGCTTTTTCGCGCTCGATACGCAGACCTACAAGGCCGGCGCGCTCGACGTCAGAACCAAGGAGATGCTGGGCCTGGTGGCGTCGATGGTGCTGCGCTGCGACGACTGCATCAGCTACCACATCGCCCAGTGCAAGGAGGCCGGCGTGCAGCGCAACGAGTTTTTCGAGGTGTTCAGCGTGGCTCTGGTGGTCGGCGGTTCCATCGTCATTCCGCACCTGCGTCGGGGCGTGGATCTGCTCGACCAGCTTGAGGCGGGTACCGCCAGCGACGCCGCGGGTTGTGCGGATCACGCCGCACAGTGATTCTTCAAAGGCCGCGTTTCGCGGCCTTTTTTTAGCGCGCGCGTAACGCACATGGGTTGCGAAACCCACGTGCTGCCTGGCTTTCGCGTGCTGCTCGTCCCTCACCCATGCGCCTTTTCGCAACGCTGCGTGCGAGTATTTTCAGCGCCGCAGCGGGCCTGCGCACTGGCCGCATCGCGCCACATCGGCGATAATCAGCAAGTTATCAGCGCCGCCTTTGCTTCTTCCCCCGCCTGCGCGCGCTGCTCGATTCCCCGTTTCAAGGAGTTTCCCCATGAGCAAGACGATTGCTGTGATCGCCGGTGATGGCATTGGCCCGGAGATCATGACAGCTACGCTGCGCGTGCTCGATGCGCTCGATTGTAATCTGACGTACGACTTTGTCGATGCCGGCATGGTGGCGCTGGAAAAGCACGGCGACCTGCTGCCGGCATCTACGCTGGAAATCATCGGCAAGCACAAGGTCGCGCTGAAAGGCCCGCTGACCACACCGATTGGCGGCGGCTTTACCTCGGTCAACGTGACCCTGCGCCGGCATTTCGACCTATACGCCAACGTGCGTCCGGCGATCAGCTTTCCCGGCACCAAGTCGCGCTACGAGAATATCGACATCATCACGGTGCGCGAAAACACCGAGGGCGCGTATCTCGCCGAAGGCCAGACGCTGTCCGAAGATGGCGAGATCGCCCAGTCGATCATCCGCAATACGCGCAAGGGCAGCACGCGCATCGTGCGTTACGCATTCGAGATGGCGGTGAAGAAAGGCCGCAAGAAGATCACCGCCGTGCACAAGGCGAACATCCTCAAGACCAGCACTGGCCTGTTCCTCAACGTGGCGCGTGAAATCGCCAAGGAATATCCGCAGATCGAGTTCAACGAGATGATCGTGGACAACACCTGCATGCAGCTGGTGATGAACCCGCATCAGTTCGACGTGATCGTGACCACGAATCTGTTCGGCGACATCCTCTCCGACCTATGCGCGGGTCTGGTCGGAGGCCTGGGTCTGGCGCCGGGCGACAACATCGGCACCAACGCGGCGATCTTCGAAGCCGTACACGGGTCGGCGCCGGATATCGCCGGGCGCGGTATCGCCAACCCCTGCGCGCTGCTGCTCGCTGCCGCCGACATGCTGGATTATCTGGACATGGTCGCCAAGGGCAATCAGCTGCGTGCGGCGATTCGTGCCGCGGTGGAAAACGACCGCGATCAGATCACACCGGATCTGGGCGGCAAGGGCAGTACCGACAGCTTTGCGGACGCCATCGTCAAGCGCCTCAAGGCCTGAAGTTCACGCTTCCGGTTTAGCCGTCCAAAAGAAAAAAGCCGCGGATTGCTCCGCGGCTTTTTTTGATAAGTGGACAGTCGCTTCAGAAATTTTTCAGCGGAAGATTGGCCAGGGCGCCAGAAAGATCAGCCAGATCATCACCACGATGCCGAGGTATTTGAGGCCTTTGTAGACTTTCTTGTGGCGGCTCTTGAAGCGCGCCTTGAACGAGTTTGAAGAGTCGCCCTTGCCCTTGCTCAGCGCGAACATACGGTTGATGAAGCCGGTCTTCTCGGTGTCCGTATCCGAGTTGGGCGATGCGGTGATGCTGCCCATGAAAGCGCCGACGCGATGGTTGATCGCGTTCATCCAGCGCGTGCGCAAGGGGCGCTCCACGTCGGCGAACAGAATCACCCGGGTTTGGTCGGTGCCGTTTTCCGCCCAGTGCACGTAGGTTTCGTCGAATACCACGTCCTTGCCGTCGCCCCACGCGTGTTCGTGGCCATCGACGAAAATGCGGCAGGCCGGCGAGTTAGGCGTGATCAGCCCCAGGTGGTAGCGCAGCGACCCGGCGAACGGGTCGCGATGCGGATTGAGTTTGGCGCCCGGCGGCAGCAGGGCGAACATGGCCGCCTTGACGCTGGGGATCGACTTCAGCAGCGCGACCGTGTTGGGGCAGAGCGTTTCGGCCGAGGCCAGCGGCTCGCCGTACCACTTAAGATAAAAGCGCTTCCAGCCCTGCTTGAAAAAGCTGTTGAAGCTGGCGTCGTCGTTCTTCGCGGCCGCGCGGATATAGCCTTCGTCGAACAGATGCATGGCTTCATCGCGTATCACGCGCCAGTTGGCCTGCAGCAGATCGAGCTGCGGGAAACCGCGGCGATCCAGAATAGGTCGCGCCGGCACCGCCGAGAAGGCGTACATCAACAGGTTGTAAGGGGCGAAAACAGCCGAATGATCTACCAGCTGCCGATCGAACCGCAGACGCACGCGTCCGCGCAGGTGCACCAGCAGCACGCACAGCGCGAAGAAGGCGAACAGCGCCAACAGGACAAGTCGGGGGGTAAGAATCATTTGGGCAGCGGTGCGGAGAACATGGCCTGAATTCTACTCCCTCGCGCTTTGTAGCCGGGTGAACGGGACGCACTGGGCGCGTCCCGTTCACCGCCTTTAGCCTTTATTAAAGCGCCTCCGCCGCAAAGTCCGCCAGCCGCGAGCGCTCGCCGCGCCGCAGGGTGATATGCGCCGAATGCTCCCACTGCTTGAAACGGTCCACCGCGTAAGTGAGGCCGGAGGTGGTTTCGGTGAGGTAGGGCGTGTCGATCTGCTCGACGTTGCCCAGGCAGACGATCTTGGTACCGGGGCCGGCACGGGTGATCAGGGTTTTCATCTGCTTCGGCGTGAGGTTCTGCGCCTCGTCGATGATCAGATAGCGACTGAGGAAGGTGCGTCCGCGCATAAAGTTGAGCGAACGAATCTTGATGCGCGAGGCGAGCAGGTCGTTGGTGGCCTGGCGTCCCCAGCTGCCGCCGTCTTCAGGGTTGGCGAGCACTTCGAGGTTGTCGGTGAGCGCACCCATCCACGGCGTCATCTTTTCTTCTTCGGTGCCCGGCAGGAACCCGATGTCCTCGCCGACGGACACCGTCGCGCGGGTCATGATGATTTCGCGATAGCGCTGCTGGTCCATCACCTGCGCCAGACCGGCGGCCAGCGCGAGCAGGGTCTTGCCGGTGCCGGCGTTGCCGAGGAGGGTGACGAAATCGATGTCCGGGTCCATCAGTGCGTTGAGGGCGAAGTTCTGCTCGCGGTTGCGTGCGCCGATGCCCCACACGTGATGGTTGGCATGCGAGTGATCGTCCAGCAGCACGAGCGTGGCATTTACATCGTCCAAATGCAGTACGCGCAGCTCGACCTCGTTTTCGCCCGGTAAAAACAGGCACTGGTTGGGATACCACTCTTCGTCGTCGTGGCGGTCGACCTTGTAAAAAGTGCGGCCTCGCTCGGTCCAGGATTTGACCTCGGGGTGCTGGTTCCAGAAGTTTTCTGACAGCTCCGCCGCACCGGTATACAGCAGGGAAAAATCGTCCAGCGCGCGATCGTTTTCGTAGTCTTCGGCGACCACGCCCTCGATGCTGGCCTTGATGCGCAGATTGATGTCCTTGGTGACAAGGATGACGTCGCGATCGGCGTGCTGATCGCGTAGCTCCATCACCGAAGCAAGAATCTGGTTGTCGGCCTTACCCCGATTCGCGCTGAGGCGCTGCTCGAAATAAAGCCTGCCCACCGCGTTGTCGCGCTTGAGGTTAATCCCCTGCGGATTTGAGAGTTCAAGGCCCTCGTTGAGATTGTGGCCCTTGCCGCGCTCGATCAGCTCGTTGAGAAACCGGCTGACCTGACGACCGTTGCGGGAAACCTCCGAGGCGCCCTTCTTTTTTTCGTCCAGTTCCTCCAGCACGGTCATCGGGATAAAGACGTCGTGCTCCGCGAAGCGGAACAGCGAGGTCGGGTCATGCAGCAGGACGTTGGTGTCGAGAGCGTAGATTCGCGTGCTTCCGGTCATGCGGAAGAGTCCTCGCTGGTAGGTGGATGGCGCGGTAACGGCGGCGGGTTTGCCGTCGTCGGATAGTCGCTGCGCCCAGCGCGGCGACGCCGGACGGTCGTGACTTTGAAAACGTGAGCGTGAGCGAAGTTCACTTGGACGGAATGGCGTCGAGCACGGCTTGGGCGTGTCCGGGTACTTTGACGCCGCGCCACTCCTTGCTGAGCTTGCCATCCGGATCGATCAGAAACGTGCTGCGCACGATGCCCAGGTGGCGCTTGCCGTACAGCACTTTTTCGTGGATCACATCGAACGCCTGGCACCAGGCTTCGTCGGCGTCGGAAATCAACGGGAACGTTAGCTCCTGCTTCGCGCTGAAGTTGGCGTGCGACTTCAGCGAGTCGCGCGATACGCCGATCACCTCGGCATGACGTTTGCGAAATGCCGGGTAAAGATCACGGAAATCCTTTGCTTCAGTGGTGCAGCCGGGGGTGCTGTCCTTGGGATAGAAATACACGACCACCCACTGGCCTTTGAGGCTGGCCAGCTTCAGCTCGCTGCCGTCGCTGACCTGGCCTTTCAGTGGGGGAAGTTTCTTGCCGAGATCGGGCATGGTTACTCCGGCACGGTGAAGCCTCACCGTGATTGATGCTTTTGAGGAAAACGGATTCGGAACAGCAGATGGAGGACTTGCGAACAGCGAAGGGTTGCGGGCTAGCGGCAGCGGCCTGGAGTAATGGTGTCGCCGATGCAGCGACTGTGGCGCCGTTGGCTGACCGCGTGAATCGATGAGCTGGCTGCAATGCAACGTCCCTCTGAAGTCCCGTCGCTAGACTAACGCGTGCGTGACCGCCGATAACAGTCCTTGTCAGCCGGCCGTTATCGCGCGATGCTCAACGGCCGGGTGAGTGTCAGAATTTCACCGGATCCATGATCGCGTCGAGGTTCAACCCGTCGCATAACTCAAGGAAATCGTCGCGCAGCGCGGCAATGTGGATCTCCGAGGGAACACCGATGGTGAACTGAGCCTGGAACATCTCGGCGCCGGTCTGCATGGCCTGATAGCGCGTGGAGTTCAGCTGTTCGACGCTGATGCCGTGCTGGGTGAAAAATTCCACGATACGCGCCACGATGCCGGGCCGGTCGGCTGCTACCACTTCCACCAGATACGGCAGCAGATGCGAGCTGTTTTCCCGCGGTCCGGTACGGTATTGCACCAGCCGCAGGCTTTCATCGCGGGCCAGCTTGGTCAGCGCTGTTTCGAGTTTGGCCAGCGCGTCCCATGCCCCGCTTGCCAGCAGCATCAGCGATACCTCGGTGCCGATGCTGGAAACCCGCGATTCGGTGAGGTTGCAGCCGGCGTCGGCGATGCGCTTGGCCAGCGCCAGTAGCGGGGACTTGGTCGATGGGGTAAGCGCGTGGATCAGCAGATGGTTGTCGCTGCTGGCATGCGCGGAAGCGGAAGAGGGTTTCAAAAAATCCACCTGGTAACGGTATGGGCAGCGAGCCGCGTGGTGCGGAATCAGGAGATTACTCTATCGGGTTTACTTGCCGGCCTTGTGAAGCCACAAGTAACATGGGTGTTCTGCCCAGGAGCGGAATCGATTCTTGAACATTCGCGGAAGTATTTGCGCGCTGGTTACCCCTTTCACCGCAGACGGCTCGCTCGATCTGTCGGCTTTCGCCCGGCTGATCGATTTTCAGCTCGCTGGCGGCACGCAGGCGTTGGTGGTGGCCGGGTCGACCGGCGAAGCGCATATGCTGGAGCACGATGAGTTCGATCGTCTGCTCGCTTATGCGGTAGAGCGTGTCGCAGGCCGCGTGCCGGTGATCGCCGGTACCGGCGAGGCGGGTACAGCCAAAACCATCGCCCTGACCCGCCGTGCCAAGGCCCTCGGCGTCGACGCCGCGCTGGTCGTAGTGCCGTATTACGTCCGCCCGACCCAGGAAGGCCTGCGCCGGCACTATCTCGATGTGGCCGACCACGGCGAGCTGCCGGTGCTGATGTATAACGTGCCCAGCCGCACCGGCAGCGACCTGCTGCCGGAGACCGTGGCTAGCCTGCGTGATCATCCGGCCATCATCGGCATCAAGGAGGCGCGCGGCGATCGCGCGCGTATTGACGCCCTTGCGGAACTTGTGAGCCCGGATTTCGTCTATCTCTCCGGCGACGATGCATCGGCCGGCACCGCCATGCTGGCGGGAGCGGGCGGTACAATATCAGTGGTGGTGAACCTAGTGCCTCAGGCATTTAGGGCACTTTGCGATGCGGCGCTTGCCGGCGACACGGCGCAAACGGCGCGCTGTCACGCCGCGCTTAGTCCGCTGGTGCAGGCCTTGGACTGTGCGCCGAACCCGATTGCGGTAAAGGCCGGCTTGCCGGTTTTGGGGCTGGGCTTGGCCGTGCCAAGGTTACCTCTGGTTGAATTGAACGACGGTCCGGATCGCGCCCGATTGCACCAAGCGCTGTCCAGTCTGGCATCCTTGGCGACTGCCGCTGCTTGACGGCTGTCTGAACTTTCTCACGGAATCCGATTACATGAAGAAAACACCACTCCTCGTGGCCCTGCCGCTTCTGGCCCTCAGTGGTCTGCTGCTCTCCGGCTGCGGCATGTTCCGCTCACACAAGGCGTGGGACACCGCCCAACAGGAGTCGCCGCTGGAGATTCCGCCGCAGCTCGATCGCCCCACGACCACGGCGGCACTGGTCATTCCGCCGCCGGGCGGCAACCAGCCTACGTCCAACGGTGCGACCGCCAGCATCAACGGCGGTTCAGCCGGCGCGATTACCGATGGCTTCGTTATGACAGGCAACGTCGACGACGCCTACAAGCAGGTTGGTGCCCAGCTGGCCGACGGTAGCCTTGGCCAGGTCACCGCGCACGACGATGCTGCCCGTACCTATACGGTGAGCGTGCCCAATGCCGTAATCCAGCAGAAAAAGAAGGGCTTCTTTGGGATGTTCAAGAAGAGCACGCCGGTGCCCGCCGATGCGGCTGGTTCGACCACGCACCCGGTGCAGATCATGATCGACAGCAGCGGTACGGAAGCCAGCGAAGTGCGCGCTCAGGGTGATGCGCCTGCCGTGATCAAGGTGGTCGATGCGCTGAGGACGAAACTGGGCAAGAAGAAGAAAGACAAATAAGCCGGCGTTTACCCTGCATCGCGACGATGCAGGGTAGCGACGAAAAAGCCGCCCCTGAGAGGCGGCTTTTTTGTTTGGCGATCTGGGGAAAGTCAGCGTTGAAGCAGGTCGAGCTTGCCAGGTTTGTTTTCCCAGTCTTTCGCGTCAGCCGGAGCATCTTTGCGCTCGGTGATCACCGGCCAGCCTTTGGCGAGCTCGGCGTTCAGCGCCACAAACGCTTCCTGACCGGCCGGCACGTCGTCTTCCGGGTAGATCGCATTGATCGGGCATTCCGGCTCGCACAACGTACAGTCGATGCACTCGTCCGGATCGATCACAAGAAAATTGGGGCCTTCGTGGAAGGCGTCGACCGGGCAGACTTCGACACAGTCGGTGTATTTGCACTTGATGCAGTTGTCGATGACAACAAAGGTCATGAGTTACCCGCCAGATAAAGCTGCTTTTGTGAAGAGTGCGGCCATGAATGGCTGCTTCTGATCCCCACGTTCCGGCGAGAGCTGCAAGCTGCCGGTCAAGGCATAAACGGCGATCATGGACGATCGCAAAAACAGATGGTGCTCCCTACGAGACTCGAACTCGTGTTCCCGCCTTGAGAGGGCAGTGTCCTAGGCCACTAGACGAAGGGAGCGTTATGCTGTGAGGCGCGCTAGTATAACGGAATTGTTTCGCCCGGCAATGCTGGATATACAACAGTTTATGGCGTAACCCGCCGTGCTGACTCGCGCGTTACCGGCGATGAAAGTGTATCCAGTCATTGAACTCACGGCCAATCGTCCTGCAAGGATTTTTACCGCTTGAACCTAGAACCAGGGACCGACACGGACACCGACGTCACGCCGACGTTGCGGATCATTCCGCGCGACCAGCACATCATCTCCCGCAAGAACATCAGCAAGGCCGCACTGCGCGTGCTTTACCGTTTGAACGAGGCGGGCTACACCGCGTATCTGGTCGGTGGTGCCGTCCGTGACCTGCTGCTGGGCCTGCACCCGAAGGACTTCGATGTCGCCACCAGCGCCACGCCGGACGAGGTCAAGCGGCTTTTCCGCAACTGCCGTCTGATTGGTCGACGTTTTCGTCTGGCGCACGTGGTATTCGGACCGGAGATCATCGAGGTGGCGACGTTTCGTGGCCTCGGTGAAGAGGGTGCCGAGGGCGATCGCCACATCGTCGATGGGCGCATCGTGCGCGACAACATCTGGGGCACGATCGAAGAGGACGCCATTCGCC
>CAIKJM010000006.1 GCA_903827735.1 uncultured Rhodanobacter sp.
ATTTGCGCGGGCCCAAAAAAAGGCGCCGAAGCTTGCGGCCCCGGCGCCTTGTTTAACCAGCGAAGGTTGACCTATTCGCCGATGGTCAGCAGCGAGGCGTTGCCGCCGGCAGCGGTGGTGTTGACGGTGAGCGTGCGCTCGTTGGCGAAGCGCAGCAGATAGTGCGGACCGCCGGCCTTGGGGCCGGTACCGGACAGACCCTCGCCGCCGAACGGCTGCACGCCGACCACCGCGCCGATCTGGTTGCGATTGACGTAGCAGTTGCCGACGCGGGCGTGGCTGCTGATGTAGTCGATGGTGTCGTCGATACGGCTGTGGATGCCCAGCGTGAGGCCGTAGCCGGTGGCGTTGATCTGTGCGACGACTTTCTCCAGCTCGCTGCCCTTCCAGCGGATCAGGTGCAGGATCGGGCCGAATACTTCGCGCTGCAGCACGTCGAGCGAGGGGATCTCGTAAGCGCGCGGGGCGAAGAAGGTGCCGTGGTCGGTGACGGCGGCGTCCAGCTTCACTTCGCCGATCTTTTTCGCCTCGCGGTCCATTCGCGCGGCGTGTTCGACCAGCAGCTTGCGCGCGTCCTCGTCGATCACCGGGCCGACGTCGGTGCTGAGCTGGCCCGGGTCACCGACCGTCAGCTCGCCCATTGCGCCGGCAAGCATGGCGACGACCTTGTCGGCGATGTCTTCCTGCACGAACAGGATGCGCGCGGCCGAACAGCGCTGGCCGGCGGACTGGAAGGCCGAGGCGATGACGTCCTTGACGATCTGCTCGGGCAGGGCGGAGGAGTCGGCAATCATCGCGTTCTGCCCGCCGGTTTCGGCGATCAGGGTGGCGATGGCGGCGTTGCGCGCGGCCAGCGAACGGTTGATCGCCCAAGCCGTGTCGGTCGAGCCGGTGAAGGCGACGCCGGCGATGCGCGGGTCTTTCGTGAGTGCCGCGCCGACGGTGGCGCCGTCACCGGGCAGATACTGCAGCACGTCCGCGGGCACGCCGGCGGCATGCAGCAGCTGCACGGCCAGGTGGCCGATCAAGGTGGTCTGTTCGGCCGGCTTGGCGATGACCGCATTGCCGGCGGCCAGCGCGGCGCTGACCTGGCCGAGGAAGATCGCCAGCGGGAAATTCCACGGGCTGATGCAGACGAACACGCCGCGGCCGTGCAGGAATAGCTGGTTGCTCTCGCCGGTCGGGCCGGGCAGCTGCTCGGGCTGGCCGAACAGCCGGCGCGCCATGGTGGCGTAGTAGCGCAGAAAATCGGCCGCCTCGCGGATCTCGGCGATCGCGTCGGGCAGGCTCTTGCCGGCCTCGCGCACGCACAGCGCGACGAACTCGGCGCGGCGCGCTTCGAGCTGGTCGGCCGCGTGTTCGAGAATCGCGGCGCGGCTGGCCGCCGGCAGGCGATCCCAGCCCGGCTGTGCCGCCGCGGCGCTGGCAATGGCCTGGTCGACCGTGGCGTTGTCGGCGCTGATGTAGCTGCCGACGGTCTGCCGGCGGTCGGCCGGATTGGTCACCGTCACGGTCGGGCCGCTGGCGTTGGCGCCGGGCACCAGCGGGCCAGCTTTCCACGGGCCGGCGTGGGCATTCACCGCGTCGGCCAGGGCTTTGAGTTCGTTGTCGTTGGCAAAGTTGACGCCCATGGAATTTTTCCTGGAAATAGCATTGGAATGCGGCGCCAGCGCGGCATTCTCAGCGTAGAGATTCACCGGCAGCGGAATGCGCGGGTGTGGGATCGACGTGAAGGACCGAACCGTTTCGCACGGATCGGCGACCAGCTCGCGCACCGGCACGCTCTCGTCGACCACGCGGTTGACGAAGCTGGTATTGGCGCCGTTCTCGAGCAGGCGGCGCACCAGGTATGGCAGCAGGTCCTCGTGCGTGCCTACCGGCGCGTAGACGCGGCAGGGAACGTTCAAGTTCTGCGGGCCGATCACTTCGGCATACAGGTCGGTGCCCATGCCGTGCAGGCGCTGGTTTTCGTACGGCCGCCCCTGCGCCAGGTGATGGATCGCCGCGATGGTGTGCGCGTTGTGGGTGGCGAACTGCGGGTAGATCAGGTCGCTGCCGGCGCCGAACAGGCGCCGCGCGCAGGCCAGGTAGGACACGTCGGTGTTCGGCTTGCGGGTGAACACCGGATAGCCGGGCAGGCCGTTTTCCTGCGCGCGCTTGATCTCGGCGTCCCAGTAGGCGCCCTTGACCAGGCGCACGTACCAGCGGCGGTTGGCGGCGCGGGCGGTTTCGATCAACCAGTCGATGACGAAGGGCGTGCGCTTGGCGTACGCCTGCACCACGATGCCCAGCCCGTTCCAGCCCTGCAGCGACGGGTGCGCGAAGACGTCGCCGATGATGTCCAGCGACAGCTCCAGACGATCGGCTTCCTCGGCATCAACCGACAGCGCAATGCCGTACTTCATTGCGAGCTGCGCGAGTTCGAGCAGCTTTGCGGTCAATTCGCGGCGAGCGCGCTCGCGCTTGGCCACTTCGTAACGCGGATGCAGCGCGGACAGCTTTACCGAGATCGACGGCGCGTCGGTGTGATTGGCGAACGGCCCGCGCCGGCCGATGGCGGCGATCGCGTCGCGATAATCCTGCTGATAGCGTTCGGCCGTGGCGCTGGTCAGCGCCGACTCGCCCAGCATGTCGTAGGAATAGCGATAAACCGCATGCTCCTTCTTCGCGCTGCGATCCAGCGCCTCGTCGATGGTGCGGCCCATCACGAACTGGTGGCCCATGATGCGCATGGCCTGGCGCACCGCCAGCCGGATCGCCGGCTCGCCGGCGCGGCCGACCAAGCGGCGCAGCGCGCTGGTGACGTCGTGGCGGGTTTCTTCGGCCAGGTTGACCAGGTGTCCGGTCAGCATCAGTCCCCA
Source organism: uncultured Rhodanobacter sp. (assembly GCA_903827735.1). Lineage (GTDB taxonomy): Bacteria > Pseudomonadota > Gammaproteobacteria > Xanthomonadales > Rhodanobacteraceae > Rhodanobacter. Next base: position 2,862 of record CAIKJM010000006.1, read on the forward strand.
GGTGGAGGCGTTGACGAAGACCGACTCGCTCTGGCCCAGATGTTTTTTCCAGTTGGCGTCGCCGAGCTTGTCGCGGATCAGCTTGTCGGCGGTGGCTTTGTCCGGGATGCGCAGTAGCGCCTCGGCCA
>CAIKJM010000007.1 GCA_903827735.1 uncultured Rhodanobacter sp.
CCGGTCCACCGGTTGAGGGCAAGTCCGGGTGGTTCCCGCAGGAACAACAACCCTTGTCGCCGTTGGCCAAAATCCCGACATCGCCTCCAACGGGAAGCTTCGACCGGGACGAGAAAACCGCGGTGCCGCTGTTTACGGCTGCACTACGGCGAGTACTTTTGCGACAACCTCGTCGATGCTTATGCCGGTGGTGTCGATCAGCAAGGCATCTTCGGCAGGCTTGAGTGGCGCGACCGCACGCGATGCATCGCGGCTGTCACGCGCCTCAATTTCGCGCTGAAGGCCGGAAAGTGTAACGCTAAGTCCCTTTTCCTTCAACTGCTTATAGCGTCTTTTCGCCCTTTCGGCGGCGCTGGCGGTAAGAAACACCTTGAACGCCGCATCCGGGAAGATCACCGTGCCCATATCGCGCCCGTCTGCCACCAAGCCCGGCGCTTTGCGAAAGCCCAGCTGTAGGGCCACCAAGGCTTCGCGTACGGATGGCACGGACGCAATCGCCGAAGCCGCCGCACCGGCTGTTTCCGTACGCAGCTCGTCGGTGGCGTCATGCCCGTTGACGATGACGCGAGTCTCGCCGCCATCAGCCGCGGCACTGAACTTGATGCGGGTGCTGTGCGCACAGCGGGTCACCGCGTCCACATCGGACAGATCCAGCCCCTCCATGCCGGCGGCGTAACCCACCGCGCGATAAAGCGCACCCGAATCGAGCAAGCGCCAGCCCAATTGCCGAGCAACCAGCGCGCTGATCGTGCCTTTGCCGGATCCCGATGGCCCATCAATAGTCAGAACAGGCGCAGGCGTGGCGTGACTCATGAAGAATCCAGGTTGAAGGATATCGAGTGGCAAGTTTAACCCGAGCGACTTCGCGTTGACCCCGACCAGGTCGCGTGATATCACACCATGGCGCTTGGTTCGCAAGCTTTTCCGACCACTCTCATGACTGATCTTCGCCGCGAGTTCGAACAGGCTGCCGAGGACATCCAGCGACACGGCAAGCGTCCTGACAACGACACCTTGCTCAAGCTGTATGCGCTTTACAAGCAAGGGTCGGAAGGCGACCTCAGCAGCGCGCCACCCGGTTTTTTCGATTTCATCGGCACGGCCAAACACGAGGCGTGGGCCAAGCTGCAAGGCGTGTCCGAGGAAGAAGCGATGCGCCGCTACATCGCGCTCGTAAACCAATTACTGGTCTGAAACCGCGTTGCGCTGAATACAACGCTTGCTTTCCGGCCTCAAACACCGGCACATTCATACGATTGTTTGAACCGGCCGTGATCGCATGAACTATCCGCACCTGTTTGCCCCCTTGAACCTTGGCCACGTCACCCTGCCCAACCGCATCCTGATGGGTTCGATGCACACAGGGCTGGAGGACAAAGCCGGCGACTACGACAAGCTGGCCGCCTATTTCGCCGAGCGCGCCCGCGGCGGCGTGGGCCTGATGGTGACCGGTGGCATCGCGCCGAGCATTCGCGGCTGGCTGAAACCCTTCGGCGGTCGCCTGTCGATGCCGTGGCACAAACCGCGTCACCGCAAGCTGACCGATGCCGTGCACGCCGAGGGCGGGCTGATCTGCATGCAGATACTGCACGCCGGCCGCTACGGCTACCACCCGCTGTCGGTGGCACCCTCGAAGATCAAATCGCCGATCACGCCGTTCACGCCGAGCGCGCTCAGCACGCGTGGGGTTGAACAGACCGTGAGGGACTTCGTGCGCTGCGCCAAGCTGGCGCAAGAAGCCGGCTACGACGGCGTCGAAGTCATGGGCTCGGAAGGCTACCTGATCAACCAGTTCATCGCCGTGCG
>CAIKJM010000008.1 GCA_903827735.1 uncultured Rhodanobacter sp.
ACCTTCATCTTGTGCGCGGTCTGGAAGGTGCGCAGGATCACCTCGCCAACGCGGCCCATCGCCTGCGAGTCGGAGCTGATCATCGAGAACGCGCCCAGGTCGTGCAGGATGTCTTCGGCTGCAATCGTCTCGCGGCGGATGCGGCTTTCGGCGAACGCCACGTCCTCGGCGATGCCCGGGTCGAGATGATGGCAGACCATCAGCATGTCCAGGTGTTCGTCCAGCGTGTTGACGGTGAACGGCCGGGTCGGATTGGTCGAGCTGGGCAGCACGTTCGGCAGTGAGGCCGCCTTGATAATGTCCGGCGCGTGTCCACCGCCCGCGCCCTCGGTGTGGTACGTGTGGATGGTGCGACCCTTGAACGCGGCCAGCGTCACTTCGACGAAACCCGATTCATTGAGCGTGTCGGTATGGATGGCTATTTGCGTATCCGTCTCGTCGGCCACGCGCAGCGCGCAGTCGATTGCCGCGGGCGTGGTGCCCCAGTCCTCGTGCAGCTTCAGGCCGATGGCACCAGCGACGATCTGCTCGTGCAACGCTTTGGGCAGGCTGGCGTTGCCCTTGCCGAGAAAGCCCATATTCATCGGAAACGCTTCGGCCGCCTCCAGCATGCGTTGCATATGCCAGGGACCCGGTGTGCAGGTCGTGGCATTGGTGCCAGTAGCCGGTCCAGTGCCGCCGCCGAGCATGGTGGTGACGCCGGACATCAGCGCTTCCTCGATCTGCTGCGGGGCAATGAAATGGATATGGCTGTCGATGGCGCCGGCAGTAAGAATCAATCCTTCGCCAGCGATGATCTCGGTGCCGGGGCCGATGACGATGGTCACACCGGGCTGGATGTCCGGGTTGCCGGCCTTGCCGATGCCGCTGATGCGCCCGTGCTTGAGGCCGACGTCGGCCTTGACGATGCCCCAGTGGTCGACGATCAGCGCATTGGTGATCACCGTGTCCGCGCAGTCGGCGGTCTGCCGCTGGCTCTGGCCCATGCCGTCGCGGATCACCTTGCCGCCGCCGAACTTCACCTCTTCGCCGTAGGTGGTGAAATCCTTTTCCACTTCAATGATCAGATCAGTGTCGGCCAGCCGCACGCGGCCGCCCACAGTGGGGCCGAACATTTCGGCGTAGGCGCGGCGGCTGAGTGTGGTCATGCGTAGATATCCATCAGAGCCGCCCCATCACGTCGCCATTGAAACCGTAGACGATCCGATCGCCGTCCAGTGCCACCAGCGTGACCTCGCGTGACTGCCCGGGTTCGAAGCGCACCGCAGTGCCGGCCGCGATGTCCAGTCGAAAGCCGCGCGCCGCGGCGCGATCGAAATGCAGCGCGGTATTGGTTTCGGCGAAGTGATAATGCGAGCCGATCTGGATCGGTCGGTCGCCGGTGTTGGCGACGGTGAGCGTGCGCTTGGCGCGACCCACGTTGAGCGCGATGTCGCCATCGTCGATCAGGTATTCGCCGGGAATGCGGCCACCGCCGTTCATCGGGCTGGGCCTCATGCGCTGATCACTCCCGTCAACAGGGCGACGCCGCTCAGCGCGGTGATGCCGCCGGCCAGTCGCGTGGCACAATCGGCGTGCTTGGCGGCCAACCGTCCGGCCAGCGCGCCGCCCAGGTGCAGCAGCGCCGTGGCGGTCACCATGCCGGCCAGCCAAGGCTCGCCCATGCCGCAGGCGGGCATCTCCACGCCGTGCGCATAACCGTGAAACAGTGCGAAAGCCCCCGCGATGCCGCAGGCCGCCGCCGTCGGCAGGCGCAGTTTGCCCATCAGCAGTGCGCCCAAAACCACTAGCGAGAGCGCGATCATGGTTTCGCTGGCGGGCAGCCGCAGTACACCGTTCAAGCCGATCAATGCACCCAGCAGCGTGCAGCTGGCAAAGGCCAGCGGCACCATCCACCAGCGTCGCTGCTGCGTGGTGGCACTCCACCAGCCGACCGCGGCCATGGCCAGCAGATGGTCGATGCCGGTGAACGGGTGGGCGATGCCGGAGACAAAGCCGTGGCCGCATTGGCCCGGATGCGCCATCGCGATGGTGGGCAGCAGGGCGGCGGCAGTGACGATGAGGCGGCGTGGCAGGGTGCGGTGCATGGCAATCCTCAAGATTTCAGGGCTTCAGTGGTGCGGGTTCAGCCGATCGGATCGTGCACGGTGACCAGCTTGGTCCCGTCGGGAAAGGTGGCTTCGACCTGGATGTCCGGAATCAGCTCGGCGATGCCGTCCATCACGTCGTCGCGGCCGAGCAGGGTGGTGCCGAAGTGCATCAGCTCGGCGACGCTGCGGCCGTCGCGCGCGCCTTCCATGATCGCCGCGCTGATAAACGCGATCGCCTCGGGGTAGTTGAGCTTGAGCCCGCGCGCCTTGCGCCGCTCGGCCAGCAGGCCCGCGGTGAAGATCAGCAGCTTGTCCTTTTCGCGCGGCGTCAGTTCCATACGGGTCTCATCTCGAATGACTCGTCGATGTTGCGGCTCAGGTGGACCAGATGCGCGGCCGCTGCGGCGGCATGGCCGAGCTCCATGGCCTCAAGGTATGCCACAACGCCTCGAATAATTCACGCACCGTGTGACCGCTGGTGCCGAGTGCGCGTATCACCAGCAGCTCGGCGGGCGCCGCCAGCCAGCTGATCCCGCAGGGCAGATCGAAGCGCGATGCCGTGGCGCGCGCAGCGGCCAGCGCGTTGGCATGATCTGCCGAGAGTCGCGGCGAGCATGCCCAGGCCGCGGCGAATACCGGGTGGCCTGCCAGCCGCAGCGGCGAATCGCGCAGCGGGTCGTGGGCATCCAGATGCGCCTGTTCCAGCCACACCGGCCGATCGCCGCGGGATAGCGCGAGCCGCTGCTGCCAGAAGCCCCGGTTCCATCGCTCGCTCGCTGCCAGCCGGCCAAGCTGCACGATGTCCCAACCGAACATCGCTGCGCGCGGCGCCAGCGTGATCTGGCACGACTGGATCACCTTTGCACCGTCGAAAAGTATGGATTCCTGCGGCAGCCATTCCAGGCAGGCGTCGTCGTCCACGGTGAGATGCAGGGACTGCTGCGCCGGTGCGGCATCGCCGGCGCGATACCACTTGGCCGCACCTGGCGTGGTGAGCAGGGCGTGCGCGCCGGTTTCCATGTGGACGTCTATTTCAAGCCGGTCGCCGCCAGCGATGCCGCCGGGCGGATGCAGCAGCAGAGCGTGGCAGCAGCCGGTACCCTCCGGATACAGCATGCGCTGCACGCGCAAAGGGCCGCGATGGTTGCGGTGCACTGCTTCGGTGGTGTTGCCGCGGCGGGCAAAGCGCAGTTCGAGCCGCGCCGACCATGCGTCGAGCTGCGATGCCCGCGGAGGGGCGTCGACAGCGGGGGCAGCATCTGGCGTCGAGCGATAAGACAACGACGAAATCCCTGCGCGAAAGTGGCGGTTGCCTCAACCCGACGTTAGCAGACCTTTCAGCCGGTACAGCGCATCGAGCGCTTCGCGCGGGGTCAGCGCATCCGGATCGATCTCGGCGACGGCGCGGTCGAGCGCCGACGGTTCCGGCGCCGCCGGCGCCGGTGTGCCGAAGAGGCCGAGCTGTGGCGACTGGGCGGAGCCACGCTTACGCGACGCGTGGTGCTCGGCGCCGCCGCGCTCCAATTCGGCCAGCGTGCGCCGCGCGTCGGCGATCACCGATTTCGGCAGGCCGGCCAGCGCGGCCACCTGAAGGCCGAAGCTGCGGTTGGCCGGGCCGTCCTTCACCGCGTGCATGAAGACCAATTGCTCGCCCAGCTTCTTGTCGTGAAATTCGACGGCATCCAGATGCACGTTGGCGATCGACGGATACTCGCCGGCCAGCTCGGTCAGCTCGAAATAATGCGTGGCGAACAAGGTGTACGAGCGGCTGCTCGCCGCCAGATGCACGGCCGCCGCGCGCGCCAGCGACAGGCCGTCGTAGGTGCTGGTGCCGCGGCCGACTTCGTCCATCAGCACCAGGCTATGCTCGGTCGCGTTGTGCAGGATGTTGGCCGTCTCGCTCATCTCCACCATGAAGGTGGACTGGCCGCGCGACAGGTCGTCACCTGCGCCGATGCGGGTAAAGATGCGGTCGATCGGGCCGATCACCGCGCGCGTCGCCGGCACGTAGCTGCCGATATGGGCCAGCAGCACGATGAGCGCGTTCTGGCGCATATAGGTCGATTTGCCGCCCATGTTCGGGCCGGTGATCACCAGCATGCGGCGACCATGCTGACTCGCTGCGTCGTCAAGTATCAGATCGTTCGGTTCAAACGGCTCGTCGCGAACTTTCTCCACCACCGGATGACGTCCGCGCTCGATCGCGATGCCGGGCACGTCGGTGAGTTCGGGTGCGCTCCAGTCCAGCGCGTCGGCGCGTTCGGCCAGGGTGGCCAGCACGTCGAGTTCGGCCATCGCGATGGCCGCGGATTTCAGCGGCTCCAGTTGTTCGATCAGCGTGTCGAGCAGCGCTTCGTAAATTGCCCTTTCGCGCATCAGCGAACGCTCTTTCGCGGACAGCACTTTGTCCTCGAAGTTTTTCAGCTCTTCGGTGATGTAGCGCTCGGCGTTCTTGGTGGTCTGCCGGCGCGTGTAGTGCGTCGGTGCTTTCTCCGCCTGCGCCTTGGTGATTTCGATGTAGTAGCCGTGCACGCGGTTGTAGCCGACCTTCAGCGTGGTGATGCCGCTGGCGGCT
>CAIKJM010000009.1 GCA_903827735.1 uncultured Rhodanobacter sp.
ACCTACTACCAGGGCACGTACTTCGGCGATTACTACCCGCGCACGCCGACCGGTTACGCCGATTCGCGGCGCAACCAGTTTTCCTGGCAGAACGACATCACGCTTGCCAGCGGCCAGCTGCTGACGCTGGGCGCGGACTATCAGCAGGAGCACATCACTAGCGACACCGGTTATCTGGACAGCACCCGCGGCGATGCCGGCACCTATGCGCAGTACCAGGGCACCTTCGGCCAGAACGAAGTGCAGCTGTCGGCGCGGCACGACCACAACGATCAGTTCGGCAATCACAACACCGGCGCCGCGGCGTGGGGCTACAACTTTGCCGATGGCCTAAAGCTCACCGCCAGCTACGGCAGCGCCTTCCATGCGCCGACCTTCAACGATCTCTACTACCCCTACGGCAGCGGCAATCCGAACCTGAAGCCGGAAAGCTCGCGCAGCGCCGAGCTGGGGCTGTCGCAAACGTTGGGTATCTGGAACTGGGCGCTGAACGCCTACCAGACCCGCATCAATCAGCTGATCACCCTCGACACCAACTACGTGCCGCAAAACATCAGCCAGGCGCGCATCCGCGGCCTGGAAGGGCAGGTGGGCGTCACGCTCGACGGCTGGCGGGTGCAGACCTACCTCACCGCGATGCAGCCGATCGAGGATGACAGCGGTCCGAACAACGGCAATCTGCTGCCGCGTCGGCCGAAGCAGACCGCCCGCGTGGAGCTGGACAAGAGCTACGGCGACTTCGCCATCGGCGGCACCTTCAATGCAGACAGCAAACGCTACGACGATGCGGCCAACCTGCATCGCCTCGGCGGTTACACCACCACGGACCTGCGTGCCAGCTACGCGTTTGCGCCGAACTGGAAGGTCGAGGCGCGGCTGGCGAATATTTTCGATCGCGATTACGAAACCGCTTACTACTTCAACCAGCCAGGTCGCACCTGGTACTTGACGTTGCGCTACAGCCCGGCAAGTCTGTAGCCATTCGCCTGTGCCGTCAGCACGGATGCTGGCGGAGTGGCACTCCAGGGAGTGGAGCGGAAGCGACACGAACACGGACGTTCACCCCTGCCTTTCGACAGGGTGAGGACTTAAGGCACATACGTTTGCGCACGCCGACAGGCATAAAGTCGGCATGATCGATACGCACGCCGCTGCCGCACGCCCTTTTACGTCCGCGAAAATGTTCGCCGGCGTCGGCCCGCCGGTATGCTTGCAGGCCACGGAAGCGCCATGAATATTTTTGCCCCCATGATTCGCCGCCCTGCCGGCACTTCGCTACTCGCGATCGGCCTGGTGCTGGCCGGTATCTGCGCGTATTTTTTGCTCGGCGTGGCGGCACTGCCTTCGTTCGAGCTGCCGGTCGTTTTCGTGCAGGCTGCACAGCCCGGTGCGAGTGCGCAGACCATGGCCAGCACGGTGCTGGCGCCGCTGGAGCGGCACCTCGGGCAGATTCCCGGCATCGACGAAATGTACGGCAACGCCACCGAAGGGTCGGCAACCGTGATCGTGCGCTTTCATTTCGGGCGCGACACCGACAAGGCCGCACGCGATGTGCAGGCCGCCATCAA
>CAIKJM010000010.1 GCA_903827735.1 uncultured Rhodanobacter sp.
CCCAGCTCGGGATACTTCGCTTTTAACGCGCGGGTGGCGCGTTGCATCAGGCCGTCGGGATTCCACGCTTCGGCGGCATCCTCGGTTTTCGGCGCGTCGGTGATCGGAAACAGCGCCAGCGCCGGAATACCCAGCCGCACGCATTCGCCGGCCAGCTCCAGCAACAGATCGATCGAGAGCCTTTCGACGCCCGGCATCGACGGCACGGCAACGCGCCGGTTTTCGCCCTCGATCACGAAGGCGACCATGATCAGATCGCTGCTGTGCAGCGTGTGCTCGCGCATCAGCGCGCGGGAAAAGGCATCGCGGCGCATGCGGCGCATGCGGATGGCGGGAAAGCTCATCGCAAATCCAGACGTTGAATAAGGCATTCATTTTAGGCCAGATCGCCCCATCGCAGTCGCAATGGCTGGCCGCAGCGTCGACAGCACACGCCGTGTGCACAGACCTCACCCTGGGCTGAACGTCGAATCCCGAACGTGTCGTGCATCTCGCCGCATGAGCGCAGTCTTGCGCATGCTCGACGTGTCCACCATCGATCGCCACTGCTCCGAGGTAAGTTCATGAATGCTACGACCCGCTCCAGCCTGCCTGCCGACGTCCGTTACATCGGGCCGCATGATCCCAACGCCACCGTCGACGTGACCCTGGTTTTTCGCCATCGCGCCGCGCCGCCGGCCGCCGCGTGGCCGCATGCCGCGATGTCCCGCGCGGATTACGCTGCCCAGCACGGCGCGGACCCGGCCGACGTGGAGCGCGTGCGTGCGCTCAGCAAGAAACACGGCATGCGCGAGCTGGATTGCCACATGGATCGGCGCACGCTGCATCTCAGCGGCACCGCGCAGAGCATGAAGGACGCCTTCGGCGTGGACCTGGGCCAGTACGCGATCGGCAGCACCGGTGCGCACTTCGTCGGCTGTGCGCAGGAGCCGACCCTGCCCGATCCGGCGATCATCGCGGTGCTTGGTCTGGACAAGCGACCGGTGGCCACCGCGCATTTCCGCAAGCCGCTGGCGCAGCCGATCAACAGCTTTACACCCCTGCAGCTGGGCGAGCTGTACCAGTTTCCCGCCGGCACCGATGGCACCGGCCAGACCGTCGCGATCATCGAGCTCGGCGGCGGCTATCAGCAGGCTGATCTGGATACGTATTTTTCCGGTTTGGGCATCACGGGGCCGACCGTAACGAGCGTGGCGGTCGACGGCGGCAGCAATACGCCCGGCGGCGATGCCGATGGCGAGGTCATGCTGGACATCGAGGTGGCCGGCGCGCTGGCGCCCGGTGCGAAATTCGTCGTCTACTTCACCACCAATACCGACCAGGGCTTCTACAACGCCATCGCGCAGGCTGCGCACGACACCACCAACAAGCCCACGGTGATGTCGATCAGCTGGGGTGGCCCGGAGGACAGCTGGGCACCCCAGGGCCGCGACGCGCTGGAGTCGGCGCTGCAGGACGCCATCGCGCTCGGCATTACCGTCACCGTGGCCGCGGGCGACGCCGGCTCCACCGATGGCGAGACCGACGGCCAGCCGCACGTGGACTTTCCCTCCTCCAGTCCCAGCGTGCTGGCCTGCGGCGGCACCAAGCTCACCGCCAGCGGCAGCAAGATAGTCAGCGAGGTCGTGTGGAACGAAACCGCCACCGGCAACGGCGCGACGGGCGGCGGGGTGAGCACGGTCTATCCCCTGCCCACGTGGCAAGCCTCATTGAAGGTTCCCACCGGCGCGGCCAGCTTCAAGGGGCGCGGCGTGCCGGACGTGGCCGGCGACGCCGACCCGCTCACGGGCTATCAGATACGCGTCGACGGCAAGGACGTGGTGTACGGCGGTACCAGCGCCGTCGCGCCACTGTGGGCGGCGCTGGTGGCGCGACTCAATCAGGCGCTCGGCACCACGCTGGGTGATGGCCATGTGGCGCTGTATCAGGCCGGCAAGGCCGCCTTTCACGACATTACCGAGGGCAACAACGGCACCTATAAAGCGGCGGCCGGCTGGGACGCCTGCACCGGCCTGGG
>CAIKJM010000011.1 GCA_903827735.1 uncultured Rhodanobacter sp.
CGACCAGGCCGCGCAGCAGGCCGCCTCCGCCCGCGATCTGCTGGGCGGCGGCAGCGACGTCGACCGGCTCGATGCGCAGATCGCGCAGGCGCGCGCGGCGCAGGGTTCGTCGCAGGTGAAGACCGTCGACCTGGTCGATCAGGCCCAACAGGCGCTGGCCGACGGCAAGCTCGAAGGCCCGCACGGCGCCGGCGCGCTGTACAAGCAGATGCTGCAGGCCGATCCGAACAACGCGGTGGCGGCTCACGGACTCGATCAGGTCGGTGATGCGCTGGCAGTGCAGGCGCACAAGGCGTTCGACGCCAACGACAGCACGACCGCCAACGCGCTGGTCGAAGAACTGGCCGCGCTGCAGCCGAACAGCGGCGCGCTGCCAGCGTTGCGCGCGCAGCAGGCGCAAACGCGCAAGCAGGACGACAGCGCACTCGACACCGAACTCAAGCAGGGCGCCGACGCGTTTCGCGCCGGTCGCATCGTGGGCCAGGGCGACGACACCGCGCTGGCGCATTACAAGGCAGCGCTCGCCATCGACCCGGACAATGCCGAGGCGCACGCGGGACTGGGCAAGGTGGCGCAGGCGCTGACCGTGCAGGCCAGCGCGGCGATCGACGCCGGCGATAGCGCGCAGGCGACCCAGCTGCTCGATCAGGCCGCCGTGCTGGCGCCAAAATCGGCTGACCTCGCGGCGGCGCGCGCGCGCCTCAACGGCGCGTCCGCGCAGGGCGCGCCGCCCCAGGCGGCCGATCCGAATAACGCCTCGCCGGATGATTCTGTCCAGCCGTCTGCGCCGGTCGTGCTTTCGCCGCAGCAAAGCGCCGCCGTTGCGGGTCTGATTAAGCGCGCGCAGGTGGCCGCCGCGCGCGGTGACATCATGCTGCCGCCGGGCAACAGCGCCTACGATTTGTACCGCAACGCGCTGGTGATCGACGGCAGCAACGCGTCCGCGCTTCAGGGCTTGCAGGCGCTGCCGGTGATCGTGGAAAGGCAATTTAACCAGGCCTTGGCCAACGGCAACCTGGCGCAGGCCAGCGAAATGCTGGACAACCTGTCCCAGCTGGCGCCGGGCGAAGCATCGCAAGGCGCGCTCAGCGATCGCCTGGCCAGCGCATGGCTGGATCAGGCCGAACAGCAGCTGCGCGATGGCGATCGCGTTGGTGCGACGCAGTCACTCGATCGGGCCCGCAAGCTTTCGCCCAATCAGCCGCGCGTGCTCGATCTTGCCGCGCGTCTGCAGGGCAGTCCGTGAGCCGCGCATGACGCCGGTTTCAAGTCAAAGGAAATCGCCTTGACCGTATTGGTTCTCGGGGGAAGCAGCCAGATCGGTCATTTTCTGCTGCCGCGTCTGCTTGAGCGCGGCGAGCCAATTGTCGCGCTAAGCCGACATCCGCCAAGCGATGCATCGCCGGTGCAATGGCAGCTCGGTCAACTGCCCGATGCCATGCCGGCGCTGCCGCCGCTGTCGGCGATCATCAGCTTCGGCCCGCTGCTGGCGCTGGCCCAGTGGCTGGCGGATAACCCGCTGATCGGTGCGCCGCGCGTTATCGCCACCAGCTCGATGAGTGCGGAAACCAAGCGCGATTCCAGCGTGCCGGCCGAGCGGGAAATTTCGCGCCAATTGCGCGACGGCGAGACCGCGCTGGCGGCGGCATGCGCGCGTCACGGCTGCAGCTGGACGGTGCTGCGGCCCACGCTGATTTACGGCGCCGGTAAAGACAAGAGCCTCACGCCGATGGCGCGTCGAGCGATGCGGCTGCGGCTGTTTCCACTGCCGTCCGGTCGCGGCCTGCGCCAACCGGTGCACGCTGACGATATCGCGCAGGCGGTCATCGCCGCGCTCGATTGCCCGGCTTCGGTCGGGCGCATTCTTTCGATCGGCGGCGGCGAGCGGCTGACCGCTGGCGAAATGTTTGCACGCGTGCAGCGCAGCCTGCCGTGCGCCACGCTGCCGCTGCCGCTGCCGGCGTGGCTGCTGCGATTGGGTCGCCACGGCGTGCCGCGACTGCGCGGCCCGTTGCATCGACTCGACGCTGATCTGATTGCCGACAACGGCGAACTGCAGCGATTGCTCGGCATCAATCCGCGACCGTTTCGTCCCGATGCCTCGGTATGGATGCCTACACATCGCTGATGCATCCAGGCTTGAATGTGTAAGAGCCCTTCACGCATTGCCCGCAAATTGCCCGTAAAGCGGCTGCCGCGTTCATGGGCGCGCGAGGATGCAGGCCTTATGATCGGCGCACCTGATTGCCGGATTCCCTCACGTTGGATTTTTTGAATCGTCTTGGCGCGTTCGCGCGCCGCTGCTGGCCCTGGCTGCGAATTCCTGTGTGGGTGGGGCTGGGTCTGCTGTTCGGCTTTATCTTGCCTTATACGTTGATCCTCAATAAGCGCGTGCAGGATCGCTTCAACGATTTGGTGTTCGCCGTGCCCACCCGTGTGTACGCGCGCCCGCTTGCGCTGGCGGCGGGCACCCCGATATCGTCGGCTGCGCTGGAGCTGGAGCTGACTTTTTCCGGCTATAGCCACGACGGTGGTCAGGTCGTCGGCAGCTGGACTAAGCAAGGCTCGACGTACACCATCTCTTCGCGCGGCTATGCCGGCCCGGACGGCGGCGAGCTGCCCAAGCGCATCGAGGTGACGTTGGCGAACGGCAGCGTGCAGCAGGTGCGCGACGCCGCCACCAAAGACGCGATTCCGGTAGCGCATCTGGACCCCGCGCGCATCGCCACGCTGTATGGCGCTAAGCAAGAGGAGCGCCGCTTTGTGCAGCTTGCCGACGTACCGCCGCTGCTGCTCAGCGGACTGCAGGCGGTCGAGGATCGAGACTTCAAGCATCACATCGGCATCGATTTCAGCGCGATTGCGCGTGCGATGTTTGCCAATATGCGCGCCGGCCACACGGTGCAGGGTGGCTCGACGCTGACCCAGCAGCTGGTGCGCAACTTGTTTCTCACGCGCGATCAGAACTTCACCCGTAAATTCAACGAAGCGCTGATGTCGCTGCTGCTCGAGGCGCACTACAGCAAGGGCAGGATTCTTGAGGCTTACGTCAACGACGTGTTCCTCGGCCAGCAGGGCGATCAGGCGGTGCATGGTTTTGCCGCGGCGGCGGAGTTTTACTTCGGCCGTCGGATGGAGGATCTGCGTCCGCAGGAAATCGCTCTGCTGGTGGGCATGGTCAAGGGGCCGAGTTACTACGACCCGCGCCGCGCGCCCGATCGCGCGCTGGCGCGGCGCAATCTGGTCATCCAAGAATTCGCCAATACCGGCCTTCTAACGGCGGCGCAGACCAACGCGGCGCAGGCCGCGCCGCTGGGCGTGATCAGCGACGGCCAGCTGCCTCACAATCGCTTCCCGGCATTTATGGAGCTGGTGCGCTCGCAGATCACCGCCGACTTCGACGAGCAGTCGCTGCGCGACGGCAACCTGTCGATCTTCACCACGCTTGACCCCACGGCGCAGCTGTATGCCGAGCAGGCGATCACTACCGCGCTGAAGGGACTGGGCAAACGCGCGAACGAGGTGCAGGCCGCCGGCGTGGTGACCGACGCGCCGACTGGCAGCGTGCTAGCCGTGGTCGGCAGCCGCACGCCAGGCGAGCAGGGCTTCAATCGCGCTATCGACGCACGGCGTCCAATCGGCTCGCTGGTCAAGCCGTTCGTCTATCTGGTGGCGCTGACCCAGCCGGATCGCTGGAACTTAGCCACGCTGCTGGACGACAGTCCGGTCAGCCTGCGCCAGCCCGACGGCAGCTACTGGGAGCCGCACAACGACGACAACCAGAGCCACGGCCAGCTGCCGATGGTCGACGCGCTGGCGCATTCGTGGAATCTCGCCACCATCCATCTCGGTCTTGCCGTGGGTCTGCCGCGCATCCAGGCGTTTCTGAAATCGTTCGGGCTAGAGAACGTCAGTCCGAGTCCGTCGCTGCTGATCGGCGCACTCGATCTTTCCCCATTGCAGGTGGCGCAGATGTATCAATACCTCGCCGCCGATGGTCACGCCTTGCCGCTGGTGGCGGTGCGCGGCGTGGTCAATGGCAGCGGCCAGACGATCAAGCGCTATCAGGTGCAGACCGGCCAGGGCGAGTATCAAGATGCGGTGCGTCTGACCACGTGGGCGCTGCAGCAGGTCACCCTGTTCGGCACCGCGCATGCGATCGGCGACTCCGATCTTTCGCGGCTCGATGCGGCCGGCAAAACCGGCACCAGCAACGACATGCGCGACAGTTGGTTCGCCGGCTACACTGGCCAGCATCTGGCGGTGTTCTGGATGGGCCGCGACGACAACAAGCCGACGGTGCTCTTCGGCGCTACCGGTGCCCTGCGCGCGTGGCGCGAACTGTTCGAGAAACTGCCGACCAAGCCGCTGTCGACGACGCCGGCACCGGGTCTCGAGCTGGCATGGATCAATCCGGCCGACGGCAAGCCGACGCAGTCCTCGTGCCAGGGCGCGCGTCAGTTCGAGGTGGTGGCGGGCTCGCTGCCTGCGGACACCGAGGGCTGTTTCTGGCAAGGTGTCAAAAGTCTGTTCGGCGTGGGCGACCAACCTGCCGCCGCGGATAGCGCGCCGCCGCCCAACCCCGATACACCGCCTGACAACACGTTCCGGAATTGATCATGCTGACTGCCACCAAACCTGCTTCTTTGTTACTGCTGGCGATTGTCGTCGCCTCGCTCGGCGCGTGCAGCCTGTTCGAACCGCAGCCGACCGCGCCAGCAAAGCCTGCGTATACGCCGCCCACGTACGATCTGGTTGCCTCGATCCGCGCCGCGGGTGCGCGCGAAAAATCGGTGATCGACGTCAATCCGCTGCGCGATGCCGGTGTGGCCGATCTGCAGGATGCGGCGAAGGCCGACGAACAGGCCGGCCGCTACGCCGACGCTGCAGGCAAGCTCGATCAGGCGCTCAAACTCAGCCCGAACTCGCCTGATTTGCTGCAGGAC
>CAIKJM010000012.1 GCA_903827735.1 uncultured Rhodanobacter sp.
GTCACTAATGTCGGCTAGGGTGCGGGCGGCTGTCCCTGACTCGATGCCGTCAATATCTGGGCGGGTTCTAGGAAACTTCCCAGCACGCCGGCCCCGAATTTCGTTGCTGGCCGGGGACGCCAGGCGTGCGGGCTCGGCGCGATGAAACTAGGCAGTGGGAGATTTTCCGGGCATATTGACGCACTGGCGCGTCGCGCATCCCTGTGAGAATCGGCTTTCCGTTGGCGTTCGGATGCCGCTGGTGCAGGACTATTGACCTGCACCCGAGTGCGTCACCTCGTCTATGATCTCCTGCAAGTGATGGCCACTCCGACCCCCATCGAGCGCGATATCGCGCTGATTGCCCGATCCAATGCCGTGCCCACGATATTGGAAGTGGTGGCGCGCACCACCGGGATGCGTTTCACTGCCGTCGCCAGAGTGACCGACAGCCACTGGACGGCCTGCGCCGTCTATGATCGGATCGAGTTCGGGCTTAAGCCCGGCGGTGAGCTGGTGCTCCAGTCGACCATTTGCAACGAGATTCGCGAGCACCACCGGCCGGTGATTTTCGGGCATGCCAGCGAGCACAAGATATTCGCCAGTCACCCGACGCCAAAGTTGTACGGTTTCGAAAGCTATATTTCGATTCCCATATTTCTGTCGGACGAAAGCTTTTTCGGCACGCTGTGCGCGATCGATCCGGCGCCGGCACAACTGGACGATCCCGAGCTGCTGAGGACGCTCGAGTTGTTCGCTCAGCTGATTGCCGCCCAGTACGAGGCCGAGCGACGCAGCGACACGGCGGAGTTGGCTTTGCTCGATGAGCAGTCAACGGCGCGGCTGCGCGACCAGTTTGTCGCTGTGCTGGGACATGACCTGCGCAACCCTGTGCAGTCGATCACCATGGGCGCAGACATGCTCGAGCGCGATCTGCCTGACGGGCGCGAGCGGCGCATCGCCCGGCACATTCAGCGCAGCTGCCAGCGCATGAGCGAGCTGATCAGCAACATCATGGATTTCGCGCTGGGCAAGCTCGGCGAAGGCATCGCCGCCTCGATGGAACGTCCGCATGATCTGGCCGGCGATTTGGAGCACGTCGTATCGGAAATACAGCGCGCGCATCCCGACCGCGAGATTGTTGTTACCACGTCGCTGCAGCAGGCGTTTGCCTGCGATCAGCGACGCATCGGCCAGCTGCTCGGCAATCTGCTGTCCAACGCGATCACGCATGGATCGCACACGTCGCCGGTGCGCGTTTTCATCCTCAGTAACGCCTCGCATTTCGAGCTTGCAGTGGAGAACGCGGGCAAGCCGATTGCCGAGGAGACGATCGAGCGCCTGTTCCAGCCGTTCACCCGTGGCACGTCCACTTCGCCCAAACCCGGACTCGGGCTCGGGCTTTACATCGCCGCCGAGATCGCCAAAGCTCACGGCGGCACGCTGCAGGCGATATCGAACACAGCGTTTACCCGCTTCGTATTCCGCATGCCGCTGGATGGCGATGCCAGCAGCTTGTATCAGGGCGTTGGCAAAAGCACCGGCGCCTGAGCTTCGTTGGCCGCGCTGGCGAGCGGCGCGATAGCGGCGGTCCGGGTTAGGCTAGCGGCGGTTTTGTTGCCGTCTTCGGATGGCGCCGTACACCGGCACCCAGGGTGCCGATCAGCAGCAGCGTCAGCAGCACTTCCACCAGGGCGAGCCAGCGCTCGCCGGGTGA
>CAIKJM010000013.1 GCA_903827735.1 uncultured Rhodanobacter sp.
ACCGAACATGGGTACAACGGTGCCGTCATCCTGCTCGGTCGCCCCGAGGCACCGCCGGATCTGCACGAGCTGCCGCCGTTCGATCACCTGTATGTGATGAACAAGCCGATCACCACGCCGCTGCTGCTGAAGACCTTGCGCAAGGCCCTGCTGGCGGCAAGCGGCGAACAGTAGCCACTGATCTGATACGGTTCCCGCAACGACGGGTGCTGGAACCGTATCAGTCGATGCCGAGCTTTTTCAGCTTGTAACGCAGCGCGCGAAAGGTGATGCCGAGTTTTCTGGCCGCGGCGGTCTTGTTGTAGCGCGACTCTTCCAGCGCCTTGATGATGGCGGTGCGTTCGAGATTGCTGATGTAGTCGTCCAAACCGCCGTTGTCGGCCGCCTGCGGCGCGGCTGGCGGCGGAGCCTGGCCGCCGCCCATCGCCGGCGCGCTCTCCTGAAACGAGGAACGCGGCCCGCGCTGCGGCAGCATCAGGTCGTCCGCATCGATGCTGTTGCCGTCGCACATCGCCATTGCCCGTTCGAGAATGTTTTCCAGCTCGCGCACGTTGCCGGGGAATTCGTACGCCTCCAGCGCTTGGCGGGCTGCCGGCAGCAGCTGACCGACGGCTTCGCCGCTCTTGCCGGCCAGCGCTTTGAGAATAAACGCCGATAGCAGCGGCACGTCACCACGACGCTCGCGCAGCGGCGGCACGCGCAGCTCGATCACGTTGATGCGGTAAAACAGATCCTGCCGGAACTGGCCCTGTTCGACCAACTGGCCGAGGTTCTTGTGCGTCGCCGAAAGGATGCGCGTGTCGACCGGAATTTCGTCGCGGCCGCCGATCGGACGGACCGCTTTCTCCTGAATCGCGCGCAGCAGCTTCACCTGCATATGCAGCGGCAGCTCAGCCACTTCATCGAGAAACAGCGTGCCTCCCTGCGCGGCCTGAAACAGGCCTTCCTTGTCGCTGCTGGCGCCGGTAAAGCTGCCCTTGCGATGGCCGAAGAATTCGCTCTCCATCAGCTCGGACGGAATCGCACCGCAGTTGACCGGTACGAACGGACCGCTGGCGCGCGGCCCCTGCTCGTGGATCAGCCGGGCGACCAGCTCCTTGCCCACGCCGGACTCGCCGGCGATATAGACCGGCGCCTGATTGCGCGCGAGCTTGCCGATGGTCGCACGCACCTGCTGCATCGCCGGTGAGTCGCCGATCAGGCGATCGCTGGAGTCGCCGGGTTTGGCCGCACCGGCGCCGTTGCGCTTTTCTTCGGCCAGCTTCAGCGCCGTGCGCACCAGGCCGCGCAGCATCTGGATATCGACCGGCTTGGAGACGAAGTCGAAAGCGCCGGCCTTCAGTGCGTTGACCGCCGCGTCCACGTTGCCGTAGGCGGTGATCATCGCCACCGGCGTATCGGGCGAGGTGCTGGAAATCAGCTCGATAATTTCCTGGCCGTCGCCGTCAGGCAAACGCATGTCGGTGAAGCACAGGTCATAGGTTCTTTCGGAAAGGGCGCGGCGGGCATCGGCCACCGTGCCTACAGCATCGACTTGGAGATCCATCCGACCCAGGGTGATGGTCAACAGTTCGCGGATGTCGCGTTCGTCATCGATGACCAGAACGGTCTGTAAGCTCATGGTGCGCCGTACTGCGATAGGTTAGTCAGAGAATACCCGTCCCGGCCTGGCGGGGCAAAGGCCGGCGTCGAGCTATTCCCATTCAGTGACCCACGTCGCCATCGGTCAACCGTCAATGGCCCAAATGGCGATCGAAGAAGCTCACCATCACGGCATAGGCTTCCTTCGACTCGGGCATCTCCGGATCGGAGAAGAACGCGTGCCACATACCGTCCCAGACGTGGAGCTCGGCGTCGACGCCGGCGGCGGCCAGAAGCCGCTGGCTCTGGATCTCCGTGCTCATGGCGAAATCGCGCGTGCCGGTAATCAGCAGGGTCGGCGGGAATTTCGCGAGCAGGCCCGGCGAGTTTGCAGGAAAGACCAACGGATCGTCCGATTTGGCGCCGGCGAAATAGGGCAGGCTGCCAAGTTTGAGCGGCGCGTTCGGTATGGCCTGCCCGTTGAGCATTGGCGCCACATAGCTGGAGTCGCCGCCGAACTCGGCGACCGACCCGCAGAACGTGCCGATGGCGCCAGGCACCGGCAGCTTCTTCGAGATGATCCAGGCGGTCGCCTCGGCGGTCAGCACGCCGCCGGCCGAGCAGCCGTAGATACCAATGTTCTTCGCCGGGTACTGCTTCAGCAGTGCGCGATAGACCGCGGCGACATCTTCGCTGGCGGCGGGAAAGACGTGCTCCGGGCCTTCGCGATAGTCGACGGTGACGACCTTGATGCGGCCAAGGCTTGCTAGCGGAATCGACTCGACCAGTCCGCCGCTATGCGCCCCCCACAGAAAGCCGCCGCCGTGCAGATTGATCAGTACGCGCTTTTTTTGCGCCGCGGATACGCCGTTGGCGGGCAGCACGACATCGGTCGGCACCCCGCCGATGGTTTCCGCATGCGTCGTCACCGGATAGATCGTCTGC
>CAIKJM010000014.1 GCA_903827735.1 uncultured Rhodanobacter sp.
ATGAGCCGCCGCGCGCGCAAGATTTTCGACAAACTGCACCAGCAGACGCCCCCTCCACGCATCATCGTCGCGACCAACTCACTGGCTTCAACCGACGCTTTCGCGGTGTATGCGCTGTCCTACAAACACCGCAAACGCTATCTGAAAGACTATGGCTTCGAGATTTACGAGCTGAAGCCGCACGCGCCGGGGCCGGCCGAAGCCAACGCCTATGCGAGCATGGAGTCGAGCAGCGAAAGCGCGCCGTCGCTGGGCAGCGGTGAGGCAACCGACGGCCTAAGCGCGCCCAGCGCCGATGGCCAGAGCAGCAACGAAGGTGCTCCCACAGGCAGCGGCGGCGAAGGCAAAATCAACAACGCTTCGCGCCATTTCGTGGACACCGAGAACCGCGGACTGCTTGGCAGCCATGGCAGCAGCCGGCGTCCGGCCCCGCTGATCAGCGGCGGCCGCCGCTTTGGGCTGCACGCCAAGTCGATCGTGATCGACGACAATATCGCGATGGTCGGCTCGCACAATTTCGACCCGCGCTCCGATCATTACAACACCGAGGCGGGCGTGATCATCTACGACCAGCGTTTCGCCACGCAGCTGCGCCAGAGCATTCTGCGCGACACGCAGCCGGAGAACGCGTGGGTTATCGGCCCGAGGCGCACCGGCGTACCGGTACTAACGGATATCAACAACGCCATCGGCAGCGTCTCAGAACAGCTGCCGCTGTTCGACCTGTGGCCGTTCCGCTACGCGACCAGCTATCAGCTCAAGAGCGGCTGCCAGCCGATGCGCGTCAGCAATCCGAATTTCTACGCGTGCTACGAGCCGGTGGGCGATTTTCCCGACGTCGCCGTCTCGCCGAAGATGTTCTTCACCCTGATCATCACCGCGTTTGGCGCCGGCGTGTCGGGCATTCTCTGATCGCGAGGGCGCGGCTCAGCGTAGGCTGGCGACAGGATCGTCGTGCGAGGAAAACCGCATCGGCAGGTCTGCGCTGAGGCCGTCGGGATGATCCGGCGGTACCGCAAAACGCCAGCCGCGCACGCTGCGTAAAGCGTGCGCATCGAGCACCGCATCACCGCTGGACTCGGCCACGCTGGCCGCAGTGACGCGACCCGTGCCGTCGATGCTGATGCGCATGATGACGCGGCCGTCCAGATGACCGCGCAGCCTGTCGTAGGCCACATCGCGGTTCGCCGGCATGTCCAGCGGCACCAGCTCCGGCGGCGGCGCGGCCGATATGCCGGTGCTTTGGCCGGCGATATCGCTATCGATCGGCGGCTGCCGCAGTCGATGGCTTCGTACCGTTGCCTGAAACGGCGCATGCGCGTGCGCCGGTCGCGCAGTAACGACATGGTTTGAAAAGGCTGGCCGCTTCGCGGGCAACGCCAGTGGCTCGTCCGCGCTGCGCTGGGTGAGCCAGTGCGTGCCTGCCACACCGACGGCCAGTGCCAGCAGGCTTAGGACGACGGTGGTGCGCAGGCGCAGCATTGAGTGGGACAGCCGCTTACGGCCGTTCGAGTATCGCCGTGACGCCCATGCCGCCGGCGGTGCAGATCGAGATCAAGCCGCGCCCGCTGCCCTTCTGTTCGAGCAGCTTGGCCAGCGTCGCCACCACGCGCGCGCCGGTGGCGGCGAACGGATGACCCACGGCGAGGCTGGAGCCGTGCACGTTGAGCTTGGCCGGGTCGATGCTACCCAGCGGCGCATCGAGACCGAGCCGGTTCTTGCAGTAGTCCGCGCTTTCCCACGCGCGCAGCGTGCACAGCACCTGCGCGGCGAAAGCCTCGTGGATTTCGTAGTAATCGAAATCCTGCAGGGTCAGGCCATGGCGCGCCAGCATGCGCGGCACGGCGACGGTCGGCGCCATCAGCAGGCCTTCGCCGTGAACAAAGTCGACCGCGGAAACCTCGGCGTCCAGCAGATACGCCTGAATGGCGAGTCCGCGCTTGGCCGCCCACTCGTCGCTGCCCAGCAAGACCACGGCGGCGCCGTCGGAAAGGCCGGTGGAATTGGCCGCGGTCAGCGTGCCCTGGCCGGAGGTCTTGTCAAACGCCGGCTTGAGCGACGCCAGCTTCTCCATCGTCGAATCGGGGCGCAGGAAGCCATCGCGCTTCAGACCGCGAAACGGCACCAGCAGATCGTCGAAGAAGCCCGACTCGTACGCGGCAGCCAGCTTGCGGTGGCTGTCCAGTGCCAGCTGGTCCTGCTCGACGCGGCTGATGTGCCACTCTTTAGCCATCAGCTCGCAGTGATCGCCCATCGATTTGCCAGTGCGCGGCTCGGCCACGCCGGGGAAGGAGGGCTTGAGCTCAGCGAGCGAGAAACCGCGGGTGGCGGCTCTGAGCTTGTCCATCGGCGTCTTGGCGCGATTGATCGCCAGCAGCCGCTTGCGCAGCCGCGCGCCATACACGATGGGCACGTCGCTGGTGGTGTCCGAACCGCCGGCAATGCCGGCCTCAATCTGCCCGGCGGCGATCTTGTTGGCGATGATGATGGTGTTATCGAGCGAGGTGCCGCAGGCGCGCGCCGTGGTGATGCCCGGCGTGGTCGGCGCCAGGCCGGAACTCAGCAGGGCCTCACGCGCGAGATTCCATTCCGATGAGTGCTTGATCACCGCGCCCATCGCCACTTCGCCGAGTTCCACCCCGTGCAGGCCGAACCGTTCAACCAGGGCGCCGAGCACCTTCACCGACATGCCGAAGTTGCCGACGTCGGCGTAGGCGGTGTTGTTGCGGCAGAACGGGATGCGGACACCACCGATCACCCCAACGCGCTTTTGCGTTTTTTCCATGGTCAGAACAGTCCGGAACTCAAGTCCGCCAAGGCTAACCCGCGATGCCGTGCGGCGAAAGCCCAAAACGCTGAATGGTACGATTCGCCTCTTATTCGTACGTTTTGGAGCTGCTTTCGTGGAAGCGCAAACGCTGCTCGCCCTGCCG
>CAIKJM010000015.1 GCA_903827735.1 uncultured Rhodanobacter sp.
TCTTCGGCAGCGATGCCGACCCGCGCATGGTGCAGACATCCAAACGCAACGCGCAGGAAGCCGGCGTGGCCGGGTTCTTCACGCTCGATCGGCAGGAAGTCTCTCACGCCGCGCCGCCATCAGGCGTCGACTACGGCCTGGTCATCACCAATCCGCCGTACGGCGAGCGCCTGGGCGAGCGCGCCGAGATGCCGCTGCTCTATCGCGCCGTGGGCGATGCCCTGCGCGCGCGTTTCGTCGGCTGGCGCGCCGCCGTGCTCGCGGGCGATGTCGAGTTGGGTCGAGCGATGCAGCTGCACGCCGACAAGCGCTACACGCTCTACAACGGCGCACTGGAGACGGTGCTGCTGACGTTCGATCTGGGCAAACGCGATGAAGCACCGCGGGAGCCCAAGCCGCTGTCGGCTGGCGCGCAGATGCTGAAAAATCGCCTCGAAAAGAACGTCAAGCATCTGCGCAAGCGGCTGACGCGCGAAGGCGTGCACTGCTGGCGCGCCTACGATCAGGACCTGCCCGAATACGCCGCGGCCATCGACGTTTACGGCGATACGCACGGCAACGACCATCTGCATATTCAAGAGTACCGCGCGCCGGCCGACGTGCCGCCGGACGTCGCGCGGCTGCGCATGCGGGAGATCGCCCGCGTGGCCGGTGAGGTGCTCAACGTGCCGCGCGAGCGCATTGCACTGAAAACCCGTGAACGCGGCAAGGGCGGTTCCAAGTACGGCCAGCTCGATCAGCGCAACGAGTTCATCGAGGTGGAAGAGGACAGCCTGAAATTTCTGATCAATCTCACGGATTATCTCGACACGGGTTTGTTTCTCGACCACAGGCTGGTGCGCGGCAAGGTACGTGAGCTGGCCGAGGGCAAGTGTTTCCTCAACCTGTTTGCCTATACCGCCACGGCAAGCGTGCATGCGGCTGCAGGCGGCGCGCTGGAAACCACGAGCGTGGATCTGTCGGCCACGTATCTGGAGTGGGCGTCGCGCAATCTCGCGCTCAACGGATTCAGTGGGTCCAGCCATCGACTCATGCAGTTCGACGCACTGGAATTCCTGCAGCGCGATCGCGGGCACTATGGGCTGATTTTTGTCGATCCGCCGACTTTCTCCAACTCCAAGCGCGCGGAAGATTTCGATGTGCAGCGCGATCACGTCAAGCTGCTCGACGCCTGCAATGAGCGCTTGACCCGGGACGGCGTGATCGTGTTTTCCAACAACTTTCGCCGCTTCAAACTCGATCGAGCGGAGCTGGAACAGCGCTTTGTGATCGAGGACTGGACGGTACCGAGCATCCCTTTCGATTTCACCCGCCGCGCCGATATTCACGGCTGCTGGCTGCTGCATCGCCGGCCTGCTGACCCCGGAATAAATCCGTGGGATTCGGCCCGCATTAAAAAGTAAACGCTTCAGTTCACATTAAGCCCAAAAAGCCGAGCATAGGCATCGTACAGAGGGCACGAGAAAGGCCCGTACATACGGAGAACTGCCATGAGCATCAAACGTTTCAGTAGTGCGAGCAAGATGTTGGCCCTCGGCCTTGCTGTAACCGCGGCGGTCGCCATGCCGCTTAGCGCATCGGCAGCCGGCTGGGGCGGATACCATGGCGGCTACGGTGGTTACCACGGTGGCTACGGCCGGGGCGGTTACTGGAGCGGCGGCCGCTGGATTGGTGGCGCCATCGTCGCCGGTGTGGTGGGTGGCCTCGTGTACAGCGCGACGCGTCCTGCGCCGGTGTATTACAACTATGGCCCGCCGGTCGTATACACGCAGCCCACCGTCGTGTATCAGAGCGCCCCTGTCGTAACTCGCACGGTGACGACTTACAGCAACGCGCC
The DNA here is from genome assembly GCA_903827735.1 of uncultured Rhodanobacter sp. GTDB lineage: Bacteria > Pseudomonadota > Gammaproteobacteria > Xanthomonadales > Rhodanobacteraceae > Rhodanobacter. Next base: position 1,838 of record CAIKJM010000015.1, read on the forward strand.
CACCCAGTATGTGCGCGACGACGGCTACTACGGCAATTGATTTAGCTTTCCTGTCGTAGACGACATGTGACATCGAGGCCCGGCTTAACGCCGGGCCTTTTGTTTTTGTGCGGTGTGTCAATGGTGGCATGGCCCCACGGCGAAATTTATGTGGGTCTGTGGCTGGCTGATCACAAGATTTCAACGCCGTGCCCGGCATGCTTTATGTCATGTTTTTCAGCCATCCTCCGCGTCGCGCCGCTTTCATCGTCACCGCGCCGAGGGTCACAGCGAAGGATGGTTTCCATGGCTAGCGAAAGTTTTCTGGTTTCTGCGTCCATCGCGTCGCGCTTTGATCAGGTTCGGCGCACGACGATCGATCTGGTTGCCGACTTGAGCGCCGAAGATCTCTTGGTGCAGTCGATGCCGGATGCCAGTCCGGGCAAATGGCATCTCGCGCATACAACCTGGTTTTTCGAGCATTTCGTGCTCGGCAGCCAACCGTCGTATAAATCCCGCGACCCTGCCTGGCATTTCCTGTTCAACTCTTACTATCAGTCGATCGGTCCGATGCACGCGCGCCCGCATCGGGGACTAATATCGCGCCCTTCGCTGCAGGAGGTCTTTGCCTTTCGCGAGCGCGTGGACGCGGCGGTGATGGACCTGCTGTCCGGTGATCCGAGCCCTGAGCTTGTCGAACTGGTCGAGCTGGGTCTACACCACGAACAGCAGCATCAGGAACTGCTGCTCACCGATATCAAACATGCGCTGTGGTCTAACCCTCTGATGCCGGCGTATCACAAGCGCAAGGGTAGCGCGGCGGGGTCTGCTTCAGTCCCGCTGCAATTTATGGCTGGGCGTGAAGGCATTGTCGAAATCGGTCACCGCGGCGAAGGCTTTGCTTTCGACAATGAAACGCCTCGTCATCGCACGCTGCTGCAGCCGCATGCGCTGGCCAATCGGCTGGTGACCAATGCCGAATATCTCGCCTTTGTCAGAGAGGGTGGCTACCGCGAGTCGGGTTTGTGGCTCTCAGACGGCTGGGCCATGCTGCAGCGCGAGGGTTGGCAGCGACCGATGTACTGGCGGGACGATCTGGCCAGTGAATTCACGCTGGCGGGTGTGCAGGCCATTGACCCCAACGCCCCAGTGTCGCACCTGAGCTATTTCGAGGCCGAAGCGTTTGCGCGCTGGGCGGGTGCACGATTGCCGACGGAGGCCGAGTGGGAGTCCGCTGCGCGTGGTCTTCGTATCGAGGGCAACTTGCAGGATCAGAAACTTTTTCATCCGGCAGCCGCCTCGGTAGGAGATGGACTGCTGCAAATGTATGGCGATGTATGGGAGTGGACGGCATCGCCCTACATCAGCTATCCGGGTTTTCAGCCCTTGCCCGGCTCGCTGGGCGAATACAACGGCAAATTCATGAGTGGACAATGGATTTTGCGCGGCGGCTCTTGTGCCACACCGCGTGATCATGTTCGCGCTACCTATCGCAACTTTTTTCCACCCCACGCCCGCTGGCAGTTTGCTGGGCTACGATTGGGACAAGATCAATGAACGCGCAAGTCTCGGGTATCCATGACGACGACCGTCGTCCACCGTCCAACGAGTTGCTGGAGATCGCTCAGCGTGGATTGTCGCTGAAACCAAAGCGTCTGCCGTCATGGTTGTTTTACGACGAACGCGGCTCGGAGCTGTTCGACCAAATCTGTGAGCAGCCGGAGTACTACCTGACGCGCAGCGAGATCGCGCTGATGGACGAACACGCTGGCAGCATCGCCGACACGCTCGGCAGCGACGTTCGTCTGGTCGAGTACGGCAGCGGTAACGCGCGCAAGACGCGCATGCTGCTGCAGCACCTGCACGAACCGGTGGCCTACGTACCGATCGAAATTTCGGCCGAGCCGCTGCGCGAGAGCGTGGATCGACTCGCCGCCGAATTTCCTGCGCTGCCGGTGCAGCCGCTGTGTGCTGATTTCACCAAGCCCTTGCGGCTGCCGATTCCGCCGCGTGCGCCGCGTCGTACGGTGCTGTACTTTCCGGGGTCGACGATTGGGAATTTCGATAACCGCGCTGCGGCGGTTCTGCTGCGCAAGATGCGCAACGAGATGGGTGACGCTGGCGGCATCCTTATCGGTGTGGATCTGAAAAAAGACCCCGCGGCAATCGAGGCAGCCTACAACGACGCTGCGGGTGTGACCGCGGCATTTACGCTGAACATGCTTACGCGGCTGAATCGCGACGTCGGGAGCGATTTCGACTTATCGGCTTTTCGTCACCGCGCGCATTACAACCCGATGGCAGGGCGCATCGAAACGCATATCGTCAGCAGCAAGGCGCAGCAGGTGAAGCTGGGCAAGACGAGCGTGGCTTTCCGCGAGGATGAGGCTATCCAGGTCGAATACAGCTGCAAGTATTCGTTGGCGGATTTCGAGGCTTTGGCGGCGAAGGCCGGGCTGGCGGTGCTACGCGTGTGGACCGACGCGCAAAAGATGTTCAGCGTGCAGTACCTGGTGCGTGCCAGCACGGTGGCGCGCTGAGCAGATGACGCTTGCTGAAAGCGCGATAGTCTGCCGGCATTATCGATACGCTTGAAGTCATCCAAAAAAATCCGCCTCAAGGGCGGATTTTTTTATGTCAGTTGCCGTTATCAGCTGGCCTGGGTCGACTCGGCGGCCGTTGTTGTCCAGGGCTGGGATGGTTATTGCTGGTACCGGAGCCCGGTCGTTGATTGCCGCCTGGATTGCCTTGGGGCCGCGAAGGCCGGTTGCCGTTGTTCGGGTTGCCCTGGCCGGGGCGGCCCGTACCGCCGCCCGGTTGCGGGCGCACGGGAGGACGGCTGCCTGCGGGTGGACGAGATGGGCGCGAAGGTGGCCGCTGCTGCACCGGCGGCCGCGGGCGCTGAATCGGCCGCGGCGGCGGACGGTGCGGAACCGGCCGGGCGTACCAGCGGCTGCGGTCGCGATAGAACGGCCGGTTGCGGTAGTAGCTATCCCAGTAACTGCCGATCACGAAGCCGACGATCGGTATGCCAATCCGTGCGCCGTAGGCCGGCACCAGCACGCGCTGATTCTGATAGTTGTATTGCAGGTAGTTGCCGGCGATCCAGCCGCGGTTGCCGAAGGCGATGACATCGCACCATTCCCAGCCATCCGTGCATCCCTGGATGGCCATCTGAGTGCCTGCGGGGATCGTGGCGATCAGCGGATAACTGGTGTCCGGACCTGCCCGAAGATTGACGTTGGCGGTGGCAAACCCGTCGGCAGCGTAAGCGAACACCGGTGCGGCAAGAAACAATGCGGTCAGCCATGCGAGAACTGGACGCTTCATGAGATCAGTCTCCGTCGGTGAGTTCGAGCGAACATTCCGCAAGCCATCTACCCGGTCGGTGTGTGGCCCGCTGGCGAGACAGTGTTCCACTTCAGGCCGCAGCGCAAGCTTGCCCATGCGGATCGTTGTTTGAAGTGTTCCCTGGCAGCGGCGGAGGACTCGATCGTCCTCCGCGTTCCGGAGGCTAAAAACCTACTTGGCGCCGTAAAGCGCCTTGACGTCTTGACTCAGCGCCGACTGGCTGTCCTCGCGCGCATAGAACATGTGGCCACCGGCGTATTCCTTCACCTGCACGCGCGTCGGGTCGCCCATCGCCGGCATCTGGTCGACGGCGAGTATTGACACCATGAACGGACAGGAGAGATCGTCCCAGCCATGGGCGATCAGCACGCGTAGCCCGGGATCGTTCGCTACCGCTTCGCGCAGTTGGGACACCGAACCCTGGTTCGCATCATCGTCCTCGTGCCACAGTTTGTTTACGTCGTAGCTCAGCGCGTTGTAGCGACCGTCGTATTTCCAGCCGACCGTCTGGGTGACGAAGTTGACCATCGCCGTGGTGGTGGGCGCGATGATGCCGTTGAGGATCGGGTCGCCGGTCTCCTGATGCGGCGCGTACGGGAACGGGTCCCAGGCGGTGACGTTGGAGTCGTAACGGCTGCCGAGTTTGCCCTGAGCGCGGTAAACCTCACGCAGATAAGCCTGCGTTTCCAGACGACCGCCGGAGCGCTTCACGAACAGCGGATCGAGTCCGGTCAGCTCGGTAACTTTCTGAATCATCCGGTCGGTGGCCTGTGGATCGGAGCGGCCCTTCATCAAGGTGGTCGCGTATTCACCACGGGTGTATTCGATGATCGGTTCCATCGCCTCGGGCGTCAGCCGATGTTCGCGCTCGAGATACGCGGCGGCGATGGGCGGAAGCGTCTGCATCCATGGCAGCGGCGACACGTTTTCATCGTTGGACGCCGCGGCGTCGAGATACGGCGACAGCAGCACCAGGCCGTTCATCGCTACGCCGAGCTGGGTCTGCAGATATTCGGTGATGCGCGGACCGCGGAAGCCGCCGTAGCTCTCCCCGACCAGATACTTGCGCGAAGTCATGCGTCCGTTCTTGACCAGCCAGTCGTAGACGATGCGCGACAGGTATTTGATGTCGTTGTCGGTGCTGTAGAACTGCTTGGTGGCTTCCTTGTCATCCA
>CAIKJM010000016.1 GCA_903827735.1 uncultured Rhodanobacter sp.
GGACTGGCTGGGCTTGCCTTGCTGGTCAATGTGTCGGCGTTGTTCCTGTTCGCCGGCGGTACTTTGTTTTGTATAAGCGCCGTCGCCGCAAAAGGTACGTCGATAAGAAGGATCGCCTGAATGCTCTATTCGATATGACGCTTAGGGCTTCGCATGAATGACTCGGCTGAATCTACTCAACGGGTTCAGCCGCCCACCCAGTCAGTCGTGCCGCATCCGCGTTGATGATTCAAAAAAGAAGCCTCGCTTGGGACGAGGCTTTAATTGGAGAGCCGGCGCACTATAGCCGCGCTCTATGACAACTTCGCTAAGTCGAGGCCGATCATCTTCAAGCGTGTCTTAAAAGGCGCGTGCTCCTCTGACCCAAACGTTGCGAACGATGGGTAATCCGTCCATCGCACGCATCCGTACGATGTCCGCACGATAGCCGGATGTAAGCTGACCGCGATCGTGCAGGCCCAGCGCCATGGCCGGGTTGAGCGCGACTGTCGCTACGGCGCGCGGCATGGACCATCCAGCGTGGGTGTGCAGCATGAACGCGCCGTGCAGAAGGCTTGCGGGCACGTAGTCGGACGACAGCACGTCGAGGCGGTCGGCCTTCGCTAGTTCCAGCGCCGAAACATTTCCGGAATGCGAGCCGCCGCGTACCACGTTGGGCGCACCCATGACCGTAAACAGGCCTAGCCGCTGCGCGGCATCGGCGGCCGTCTGCGTCGTGGGAAACTCGGAAATAGTCACCCCGATGTGCTGCGCGTGAGCCACCTGTTCGGCGTCGGTATCGTCGTGGCTGGCCAGCTTGATATTTCTGCCGCGGGCCAGGTCGAGGACCGCCTTTTCGTGTTGTGCGCTATATCTGGCCTGCTGCTCGACGCGACGCTTCACCACGTCGGCGAATTCTTCTTCGGTCCAGGTCATGTGATTCTTGCTGTAGTACTTTCGGTACTGCTCGATGTCGCGGTACTGGCGCTGTCCCGGCGTGTGATCCATCAGCGACAGAAGGCGTACGCTGCTGTGATTGATCAGCGGCTCCAGCGCCTCGAGCAATCGCGGGTAGGCGAGCTCGCAGCGCAGGTGAATCCAGTGATCGGCGCGCAGGGCGCCGCTGGCCTGGCTTGCGAGAATGGCATCGTAGGTGCTGCGCAGCGTTTCGATGCGCACGCTTTCTTCTTCAAGATCGCCCACCGACAGCGCATCGAAGACGGTGGTGATGCCGGACGCCACGATTTGCGCATCGTGGGTCAGCACGGCGGAAAGCGCTGGCCAGATCACACCGGCGCGGGGCATCAGATGTTTTTCCAGATTGTCGGTATGCAGTTCGATCAGGCCGGGTATGACGTAATCGCCATCGCAGTCGATAGCCCCAGGAGCCTGCGTCGATCCCTCGTCCACCAGCCGAACAAGGCCGTTTCGGGCGATCAAGGTGCCGTGCACGACGCTGTCGTCGAGCACGATGCGAGCATTGGTCAGAACCAAATCATTCATGAGAAGTGCCGTTGCGTTGAATTCAAGCGATCGATAGCTGACGCATGGGGAATAGTCGCGTCGCCACGCGGTGGCGCATGTCGTCGTCGTGAAAGATGCCGAGTACTGCCGTGCCGGCCGCGCGCGCTTCCTGCAGCAGTTCGGCGACGACATCGCGGTTGCTGCCGTCGAGCGAGGCCGTCGGCTCGTCCAGCAAAAGCAGCGGACGCGCAACGATCAAGCTGCGAGCGATATTGACCCGCTGTTGTTCTCCGCCAGAGAACGTGCCGGGTGGCAGACGCCAAAGGCGCTCCGGCACATTCAGTCGGCGCAGCATGGCGCTGGCGCGATCTCGCGCCTCTTCGACGCGCGCACCGGCCTCGACCAACGGCCCCGCAACGACATCTAGTGCAGGCACTCGGGGAATCACGCGCAGGAATTGGCTGACATAGCCCAGCGTGCGACGTCGAACGTCGAGCACCTGATGCGGGGTGGCTTGGGTCAGATCGAGCCAGTCGCCATCGTGGCGCACGTGCACGGTGCCGCGGCTGGTGCGGTAGTTGCCGTAGACCACCCGTAGCAGGCTGCTCTTGCCCGCGCCCGATGGGCCGGAGAGCACCACGCACTCGTCGGCATGCAGGGTAAGGTCGATATCACTCAGCACGTCGAGGTGGGTATCGTCTTGATGATGCAGCTCGAACGATTTGCTTAAGCCTCGCAGCTCAAGCATCGGCAACGCGTGGTTGGTTGTAGTGGACGCGGTCATGTCGTCAGCACCGAGGAAACGAGCAGTTGGGTATAGGGGTGTTGCGGATCGTCAAGGATCTGGTCGGTGAGTCCGGTTTCGACCACGCGGCCGCCCTGCATCACCATGGTGCGCGCGGCCAGCAGGCGCGCCACCGCCAGATCGTGCGTAACCATTACCGCGGCCAGTCCCAGCTCGTTCACCAATCGGCGCAGCAGGTCGAGAATGCGCGCTTGCACTGAAACATCGAGGCCGGCGGTCGGCTCATCCATGAACACGAGCCGCGGCTGGGTGACGAGGGTGCGGGCAATTTGCAGACGTTGCTGCATGCCGCCGGAGAACGATGTCGGTGCATCGTCGACGCGCGCCGGGTCAATTTCGACGCGCTCCAGCCAGCCTTTGGCGATAGCGCGCAGCTGGCCGTAATTGCGCATGCCTTTGGCCATCAATCGCTCGGCAACGTTGGCGCCAGCGCTGACGTTGAGGCGCAGCCCATCGCGCGGGTTCTGCGTCACGAAGCCCCACTCCTCGCGCGCCAGGCGACGGCGGCCTGCTTCGTCGAGCTCATTCAAATCCAGCCAGCTGTCGTCCCGCTGGTGGTACCGCACCGAGCCCGAACGGGCGGTCAGCTGTGCCGCTACTGTTTTGAGCAACGTCGATTTGCCCGAGCCGGATTCGCCGACGATGCACAGCAGCTCCCCGGGGTGCAGATCGAAGCAGACGTCCAGACATCCAACGCGCTGCCCGTAGTAGTGACTCAGTCCTCGGACTTGCAACAACGCGCTCATGCCGCCGGCTCCGCACGACGCTGGCCGCAGTAATCGGTGTCGGAGCAGACAAACAGACGCGAGCCGCGATCGTCCGTGACGACCTCATCGAGATAGCTCTCCGCCGATCCGCAGAGCTGGCACTGCTGCTCCCAGCGCTGGATCTCGAAAGGATGATCGTCAAACGCCAGGCTTTCGACGTGCGTATACGGCGGAATCGCATAAAGCCGCTTTTCACGACC
>CAIKJM010000017.1 GCA_903827735.1 uncultured Rhodanobacter sp.
CAGGCGCTCGCCGTACGGCGGAATGGTGATGACCAGGCCGTAGTCGACGCCTGATGGCGGCGCGGCGTGAGAGACTTCCTGCCGATCGAGCGTGAATAACCCGGCCACGCCGGCTTCCAGCGCGTTGCGTTTGGATGTCTGCACCATGCGCGGGTCGGCGTCGCTGCCGAAGAACGCGCTGCGCAGTTCGCGCAGGCCCTTTTCGGCGCGCTCGTTCGCCTCGGTCAGCAGTCCGCGCCACAGGGCAATATCGTGCTGGTGCCAGCCGAGAAAGCCGAAGTATTCGCGGCGTAAACCGGGAGCCACGTCGGCGGCCATCAGCGCGCCTTCGATCAGCAGCGTGCCCGAACCGCACATCGGATCGAGCAGCGCGCCGCCCGCGGCGTAGACCTCCGGCCAGCGCGCGCGCAGCAGCATCGCGGCCGCGAGGTTTTCCTTCAGCGGCGCTTCGCCCTGCACTTCGCGCCAGCCGCGGCGGTGCAGCGGCGTGCCGGCGAGATCGAGTGAAACGGTGGCGCGGTCGCGGCGCAGGCGCAGATTGATGCGGATATCCGGCTCGTCGGTATCCACACCCGGCCGATTGCCGTCGCGCTGGCGGAACTGATCGACCACGGCATCCTTCACGCGCTGCGCGATGAACTGGCTGTGGGTGAGCTTGCTCAGCGCGGTGCCGGCATCGACCGACAGCGTGCCGTGCGCGGCCAGATGCGTGCTCCAGTCGATCGACTGCACGCCGCGATAAAGCGCGTCGTCATCGGCGGCATCGAAATCCGCCAGCGGAAGCAGGATGCGGCTGGCCAGACGCGACCACAGGCAGGCGCGATACGCGGTTTCCAGCGTGCCGGAAAAATGCGCGCCGGCCAGGGCCTCGCGTACATCCAGAGCGCCCATACCGATCAGTTCGTCGCGCAGCAGATATTCCAGCCCTTTCGGACAGGTCGCGAAGAAGTGACTCATGCCGCGCTCGCCAGCTGATCGAGCAAGCGTTGAAACTGTAGCGAGATGGCGTCCATGCTGGCGCCCAAGCGGTGATCGTCGTCCAGCATCAGCAGCGGCAGCCGACGCTGAGCGGCCAGCATTTGCACACCGGCCGGCTGGCATACATCGTCGCGCCAGCCGTGAATCAACATGGTCGGCACCCCGCTGCGAAGGTCGAAAGCCCGCGCATAGCCGGGAATCGTGCTGGGCGTGGCCAATAGCAGCAGCCCAAGCACGGGCACATCCAGCGAAGCCAGTCCGGAAACGAACGCGCCCATACTCGAGCCGACCAGCAGCGGCGGCGTGGGCATCGCTTCGATAGTCGCGCGCAGGCGCGCAATGCGCGGCGACACGCAGCCGTCGATGCCGCGCGCGTCGTCGTCGCGGTAATCCGGCCGCTGCGTCTGCCAGCCCTGGGCCTCGGCCTGGGCCGCCAGCAGGCTGACCTTGGTGGCGCTCGGGTCGGCGTTGAGGCCGTGCGAAAGAATGATCTGGCCGCGCATGGCGACTCCATGGAAACTGCAATAAGCGAGTTGCACATGGTAACAGGCGGCGTTTCCAGCGAGACTTGACGCATGACGCCGACCATTCACGATCAGCCGCTGCCCTACATTGACCGCCTGCCCGAGCGCGACGCCAGGGCGGTGGACACGGTGGTCATCCACTGCACCGAGCTGCCCGATCTGGCCACCGCCCGCGAATACGGCGAACGGCCGCTGCATGACAACGGCACCGGCAACTGCGGCCACTACTATGTCGATCGCGACGGCGGTATTTACCGCTACGTGCCCACCACCCGGGTCGCCAACCACGTGCGCGGACACAACCCGCACTCGATCGGCATCGAACTGGTGAACTTGGGCCGGTATCCGCACTGGTGGGATTCGCGCCACCAGATCATGACCGAGCCGTACACCGATGCGCAGATCGCCGCTCTGATCGCGCTGCTCCAGCAGTTGCGCATTGAGCATCCGAATCTGCGCAGCATCGCCGGACACGAAGATCTGGATACCGCCCGCCTACCTGCCAGCGACGACGCCTCGAAAGAGGTACGACGCAAGCTCGATCCCGGCCCGCTGTTTCCGTGGCCCGAGGTAATCCGCGAAAGCGGCCTGACCCGGTCACCCTAGCTCACGGCTGCGCGCGTTCGTCGAAGGTGAGCAGGCCGCTGCCGCTATAATTGCCGTACTTCACCCGCCACGAGTTGCCACCATGCTGGAAAATCACGTCGCCGAACTGGTCGACCTGCTGCACCTCGAACGGCTGGAAGACAACCTGTTTCGCGGCCAAAGTCGCGACATCGGCACACAGTTCGTGTTCGGCGGCCAGGTGTTGGGCCAGGCCCTGGCCGCCGCGCAAAATACCGTGGACCCCATCCGCGAAGCGCATTCGCTGCACGCGTATTTTCTGCGAGCCGGCGATATCGACGCGCCGATCGTGTACTCCGTGGAGCGCACTCGCGACGGCGGCAGCTTCTCTTCTCGCCGCGTGGTGGCGATCCAACACGGCCAGCCGATTCTCAACGGCTCGATCTCGTTCCAGATTCCGGAAAAAAGCTTCGAGCACCAGTCCTCCATGCCCGAGGTACCGGCACCGGAGGATATCGAGCCGATGCAGCCGCTGAGCGCCGATCAGCTGGCCAAGCTGCCAGTGAAGCTGCAGCGCTGGCTTGGCGTGGACTCGCCGATCGAGTTCCGCCACGTGTGGCCGCAGGATCGACTGCACCCGGTCAAGCGTCCGCCGATCCAGCACATCTGGTTTCGCGTGGCCTCGCCGGTGGATGAATCGCCGGCGCTGCATCGGGCGCTGCTGGCCTACGCGTCGGACTTCAACTTGATCGGTACCGCGACGCTGCCGCACGGTATCTCGTACTACACGCATAACGTGCAGATGGCCAGCCTCGACCACGCGCTGTGGTTCCACCGCCCGTTCCGGGCGGACGAGTGGCTGCTGTATTCCTTCGACAGCCCCACCGCACAGGGCGCGCGAGGGTTTGCGCGCGGCCAAATCTTCAGCCGCGACGGCCGGCTGGTGGCCTCCACCGCGCAGGAAGGCCTGATTCGTCTGCGCGGCGATTGATACACTGCACGCATGCGCCAGATCTATACCTCCCAGCGACAAGAGAACATCGACCGCGTGGTTGCTCTGATGAGTGAGCACGCCATCGAAGCCAGGGTTACCAACCGTTCCAACTGGAACCGGCCGAGCTATCAGCGCTTCAGCTACTCCGAGCGCACGGATGACCGCGATGCCTGGCCGCAGGTGTGGATCGTCCGCGCCGACGACTACACCCGCGCACGCGAACTGCTGCGCAGCATCGGCATCGAGCCGGTCATTCGCCATGCCGACGAGCTGGCTGCCGTACGTAACCCGTCGCCGACCTATCAACGCCGCGGCACCGTTGTACGCGTACGACGCATCGTGATGGTCGCCGTGGTGGCCGCCTGCGCCATGGTGGTGTTGCGGTATATGCACATCATCTAGCGGTGCCTACCGGCGTTATGCCGCATGTCGCTATGCCACATGGTTTCGCGCGGTCGCTCGGGCATAGAATCGAGGTATGCGCGCCGAACCTACCGTCCGCCTGTTTCAGACGCTGCCCCACGCGTGCGGCTACTACGCCGATCGCACGGCGCAGAATCTGGTGGTCGATCCGGCAGCGCCGCAGCTCGACAAGCTTTACGGTTCGGCGCTGGAGCAGGGCTTTCGCCGCGCTGGCGGGCACCTGTACTTCCCGCAGTGCTCGCAGTGCCAGGCGTGCACGCCGTGCCGCGTAAATGTGGAAGATTTCCAGACGGATCGATCGCAGCGCCGCTGCCTCAAGCGCAACGCCGATCTCAGCGTGATCGAATGCATACCCGGCTACAACCGCGAGCGGCA
>CAIKJM010000018.1 GCA_903827735.1 uncultured Rhodanobacter sp.
AGTCGAGGCGTTTGTGCTGCCGTAGCCATTACTGCTTCCCGGCAAACCGTTCACGCCGCTGGCCGGCAGCGTGCGCGGATCGGACACGGCAGCCGGGCTTGCGCTGAGCTGTGCCTGCGCCGCCTGTGTAATCTCGGTGGCATCGTCATGCATCGCGTTGTGGCGGGCGGCAATTTCTTTGCGCAAGGCCGGGGTGCAGGTCGACAGCGCAAAGTCGGTCTTGTGCAGCTCGCCGTTCTGCAGGTCAGCGAACTGGCTGCCGGCATCGCCAGCGTTGCGGTTGTCGAGCACCTCGAGCAACGCGCCGCTAGGCAGCGTAGTGGTGTCGAGCTTTGCCACATGTGTGCGCGGCAGCAGGCCGTAAAGGCTGTACTTGCCCTCGCCATCGGTGACCGCAAAGGTGCCGTCTTCAAGATAAATACGCACGCCGGGCACGCCCGGTTCATCGGCATCCTGGATATGGTTGCCGTTGCAGTCGAGATATACCTTGCCGATCAGATAGGCGCTGTCCGAGAACACGCCACCACTCACCTGCACCTTCGCACTGCCCACATTCGAACGCGTCTGCCCGCTGATCGCCTGCGCCGTATTGGTGCCGTTGCCCGACTGGCCTCCAGGCCCGATGCGTACCCGATAGGTCAGCACCGGCGCCGCGTTGATCGCGAGATTGCCGATACCAAAAACCAGAGTTGGTCCGGCGCCGCCGACCGGGTCAGTAAGCACCTGGCCGTTCAAACGCGCGGTGCCCTTGACGTAGGCAAAGCCGGCAGGCAGATGATCGTCGAGCGTCGTCGCTGGCATCGCGACACCGCTACGATTGCTCAGCGTCACGCTGTAGTCGACGAAGTCGCCGATTTCCGCGATTGATTTGGACGCGGTCTTCTCAATGAATAGCCCAGTGGTCGCCGCGCCTGCGTCGAGTGGTACATCCAGCGAGATCGGAGCTTCACCCGCCACCACAAAGTTGCGCTCGTACGAACCGTTCGCGTCGACATGCCGGCCAGCCGGCAGCAGACCCGGCGGCAGCTTGGAGGGTGCGGAGTAGCCGCTTGGCGGCGTAATCACCAGGCGATAGGTGCTGGCGCCGACTAATGGGAACGTATAAACGCCGGTGCTATCAGTCACCACCGTGCTTGGCGCCGAAGTGCTGCCGTCAGCCTCTAGAACTTTTGCCGGGCCTCCGGCCTGGCCACCGTTGCCGGCGCCAGTGACATCGATCAGCGCGACGGTTGTGCCGCTGACCGGCTGATTCGACTTGCTGTCGAACACCACGCCGGAGGGATCAATGAGCAAGTTCGAGCTAATCGTTCCAGTGCCGCCACAGCCGGTGATCGTGGCAACGACCGTATCGTTGCGCAGCACTTCCAAGATGTGATCACCCGAACTAACCACATGCGTAGCGCCGTTGGCCGTGGGAACATCCGGCAGCACGCGGAATACGCCGCTATTCGCAGCGGTTTCAGTTCCCTGAAACGTTTCGGTATCACCGGTCAGCTGACTGACGAGCGTCACCGGATAGGTCAACACGCGGGTCGGATCGGTGTTGCACTGCGCCGCATTGAACTGCACGTAGAGCGGACTACCCAGCGCTGATTGCGCAACCGTGCTGCTATAGCTAGGGTTGTAGAACGAAATCGACGGCGGCAGCGCCGGCAGCGGCAGATTGACCGTATTGGAAGGCGCGGAAAAGTTAGCTCCCTGCGCTACATAATCTGCATAGGCCGTGTTGGTGATGGTACCGCTGGCGTTGCTATTGACCGTGACGCTGAACTGCGTGGTCAGCGTTGCCCCAGGAGCCAGCGATGGCAAACCCCAAGCGACGCCGTCGACCATGTTCAGCGCCGGCAACCCAGTTACGTAGCTGCTGGCAGGATCGCCGATGCGGTGATAGAGCTGCTGTGAGGTTCCGCTCGGCAGCGCATGGGCAAACGTTGTGTTGGCCGGAATGTCATCGCGCAACACGAACAAACTGGCGGTCGCGCCGTTGACCTGGATCTGTGCCGGTGAAGCGGCGCCGTTGCCGGTATTGGTGGCGCTCAACGTATAGCTGATGGTTGCGCCCTGTGTCGGCGTCTGCGTTGACGCGCTCTTGGTTACATTGATTGACGGGCCGTTCACCACGGTAATCGTGTCGGTGTTGCTGGCATGCACGTGCTGCAGCTGAGTGACGCACGAAATCTGCACCTGCGTGCTCTGACCGACGGAAGCCGTAGACGGAACAAGTCCGGTACTGAGCAGGTTGACCTGCTGTCCGGGGGTTAGGCTGAGGGTGCCGCCCTGCGGAATAACGGGCTCTCCGGGATCAACGACACCATTGCCGTTGACATCCTCAACCACGCTCAAACTGGTAGCGGCGAACGATCCGCCGACCACGCTGGAATTGATGACACACGTCAGCGACGTGTTGCCGGTATTGCTGAGTTGGTGCGAGAGCGTAAAGTTGCTGCCGGCTGCGATCATGACGCTCTGACTGCTAGTCAGTGTCACCGCTTCAAGCGGCTGCACGATCGTCTGCACCGTGTTGGACGTAAGGCGTACCGAAATACCGGTGGCGCTATCCACATAGCTGCCTGTAGCCGTATTGCTGATCATCGTGCCGCTGGCCGGTGGCGACGCCAATGCCGGCGTCGACAATCCCAAGGCCATAACTGTCACCAGCAGCAAAACCGCCCGAACGGCGGTGATGCGATGTGCAAGCTGGCGAAAAAAGAAAATCATGGCACTGAATCAATTAGCCTCGAGTAATTTGGTCATGCGCCGGCGCATCACCCACTGGTGCCACAAATAGCTACGGAAAATCCCGCCGCGGTTTTGCCGCGGCGGGTTCCGGAGTTGTGTCGTTGAAAGGAAAGAGGAGTCCCCGCTCCTCTTTCCAGCTTTTGCTTACTGGGAAATCTTTGCGCCGAAGGCGACTACCGCACTCTGCCCGGGCGTCAGCGTGCCGATCGTTGCAGTGATGCTTCCGGTCGATCCCACCGCCGGGCCAGTAATCGTGCCGACCGTGGTCGTCGCCGCCGTGCTGAGCGTCGTGAAAGCCGGCGTCGAGTCGGACACCGTTACACCCGTGGCATTGGCCGAACCAGCGTTCTGCACCGTGATCTGGTAGAGGATGCAGGCCCCAGGGATGGCACCGGTGGTGATCGTTGCCGTGCTGAAGGCGCCGCTCGCCGTGCCCGTGCAGCCTGCATCGAGCGCCTGCTGCTTGACCAGCGTTACGTTGCCGGAAATCACCGTGGTGCCATCGGTAGCCACAACGGTTGCCGGCGCGGTACCTGGGTTGGTGCCATTGGTGGTGGTCAACGTGACCGAGGTGGTGTTGACCTGACCCAGCGTGGCGCTTGATGGTGCCAGCACCTTGTCGAAGATGGTGATCGACTGACCCGGGGCCAGACCGGCTGCCAGCACCGCGTTGAGGTTGCCGCTAATTACCGGATCGGTGGAATCAAGCACGCCGTTGTTGTTGGCGTCGTAATACTCCACGGTCGACCAGCCAGTCTGTGTATTGGCAGTGCCGAAAGCGACGGTAGAAACCGTGCCGTTGCCTTCCGTAACGTTGCCGTTGTTGGTCAGCGTGTGCGAATAGACCACCGAACCGCCGGGATAGACCTGGCCGGTATCATTCGGGGTAAAGGTCAGCGAACGCACGGCATTGACCGTCGCAGCATCGTGGATCACGTCCGTGGCGCCTGTTGCCGGCGATTGGGCGCGGAAGTACATCGCGGTGGTGCCAGCAATCACGCTGGTACCTGATGCCGGGATTGACAGAATAGCGCACACGGTCGCGGAGCCGCCCGGAGCAACCGTGCCGGTGTTGGTGATCGTTGCACCTGTAGTCGCGCAGGTACCGGCACCGCCATCGGCTTTGAACGTTACGCTCCAACCCGCCGGCAACCCGGTGAATCCGGTCGTGCTGCCTGCGGCCAGGTTGTAGCTATCCGCAATACTGCTGGTGTTGTTGGTGACCAGGATAAAGGTGGTCGACGAACCTGGATTCAACGTGTTGGTGACGACTGCACTGGCCTCCGGACCTGCACCACCGCCGAGAACGCCAGGTTTGCCAAGGGCGGCGTTGTTGGTCAAATCGACGGTCGCCGAAGTCACCGTGGTCAGCGTATCGGCGACGGTAGCCGAAACAGTCGAATTGACGGTCGAGGTTGCCGTCTTGTTGATAGCAAACGGACCCGTGCCGGCAATGCTGGACGGCAGGGTTGCCTTCACCACCACATTGTAAGTGGCGTTGGCAGCCAGCGGACCCGTATCCGGAATGCCGTCGTTGTTGGTGTCCACCAGCGGAGTCACACCGTCGCTCTTGTAGAGCACAAAGCTTGTGCCGGCCGGAAACGAATTGCTGCTGGCCAAGGTAATGTTGAAAGTATCCACACCGGTACCGGTGTTGGTCACCACGTTGGTGAAGGTCACCGTGCTACCCGGGTTGGCCGAGGCAACCGGCGTGCTGGTGATCGTCACGGCGGCGTTCTGCGTAACGGTAAACGGCGTGGTGTTCGAGGTACCGGTGACTGTGGCGCCCGAACCATCGCTATACGACAGGCTAGCCGTGTTGTTGATCACGCCCGGCGCCTGCCCGGTGTTCACCTTGACGGTGAAACTGATCGTGCCGGACTGGCCTGGCTGCACCTGAGCCAACGTCGCCGTCACGGTGTTTGCCGTGGTAACTGCGTAGTCGTAGGTCAGCGTATTCGGCGCCGTCCCGTAAGTCGCTTTGGCGTTAGTGAGTTGCGTGCTGCCCGAGACGCTCCACAAGCCAGAGTTGGCCTGGTAGGTCAGACCGGCCGGAATCGTATCCGTCACCACGACGTTGGTGGCCGTGCTGTTGCCGGTATTGGTGTAAGTGAGCGTGTAGGTATACGGGCCGCTGCCGGGTGCACCGCTGCTAGCGCTGACCGACTTGGTCAGGCTGATCACGGCATTGGCTGTCACCGTGGTCGTGTCGGTGTTAGTCGCCGCCTTTGTCGTATTGAAACCGCTGGTCGCGGTAACAGTCTGCGCGTTGGTCTGGCCGGAGGTTGCTGTACTGGGCACAGTCACAGCCACGATGAACTGGAACGTTGCGCCCGCTGCAAGCGCACCGCTCGACGTGATCGCCGGACCGCTCGGGATACCGGTGCCGTTAGCGTCCGGGTAGATGGTGATGGTGGACGGCGTGAACGTGCCGCCGCTCGCGGAGACGGACGTCAGCGCGTAGGTGTCCGTGCCGTTACCCGTATTGGTCAACGTATGCGGGTAATACACCGTGCTGCCAACCGCGGCAGACTTGTTGCCGTTGCTGGTCAGCGTAAGGCTAGCAACCTGCTGGACCACGGTCTGCACCGTGTTGGAGGTCACCGTGCGCGACGTACCCGAGCCGTCGGTATACGTAGCCGACGCCTGGTTACCGATCGAAGTACCGGCCGCAGGCGGTGCCGCGTAAGCGGCGCCGCTGCCTACGATCAGCAGGCACAACGCCAAAAGAGCGAACAGCAAGCTGCCCACGCCTCGACGTCGTAATGAATTGGATGGATTGGACGCGGCAATCATGACGCTTTTCCCCTGTTAAGTTAGAAAACCAATGTGACCCGCCACGTCCGCGGCAAGGCTTTAAATCCCGGCCAAGTAGCGGCCGGGTTGAAACTGAGTCTGTAAATCCCCATCGCTTCCAAGGCGTCAGCGGTGATCCTGTCCCGTTGGCGCCTGAGAGCTAAATTATTTCGTCGTTACAGGCGCATTGATCCGAACTTGCAAGCTCGTCGTCACATCGGCATGAGCCGCAAGCGTGGCAATCTGCCATTGCAATGCGCGGTAGTCAGACAACGGCACGGGCTTCTGCACCGACTTGCCATCCGCATCCTTTACCGTATGCATTAGCGGCATCGGCGCAAAGTGCACCCCGTCGACAGAGGCCTGGACGCCCGTTGCTGGCTTTGCGCTGCTGGCAACATAGGTTGTGCCGGTCGGCACTGGGATCGTGGCCAGAAGATGGCCAACGCCGGTGGCGCCGCTATTGCTGTAGGTCGCCTGGTATTCCACGACATCGCCCGGATGCGCCTGTGCGGCCGACCACGCCACCGTTCTACCGTCAACGTCGACCACCTGGGTCGCGGTCAACTTGCTCTGTACCTGACCGCCTTGCTGCGCAAACGCGGGCATTGCCACGCACACCGCAAGCAAAACCAGGCCTGCGCCGGAAATTTTGGACAACATTGCATTACCCCCTGAACCACGACTCAAATAGACGACAGGCCGGTTTTCGGCCTTTGTTTGCATCACAACGGATGCAACTTTTTGCTTTTGTGCACGCTCTGTGCCAATACCCATCTAATGCAAAGTATTGATATATATATGAATTTTAATTTTTTCCCTTGATCAAAAACGGCACTATCAGCGCCGGAAAATATGATCTGCGTCACATATTGACGTCGCGAGGCACCAAGAAACTGTGACTAGTGTCTCATTTTGCAGCTAATTTTCACAAAAAGATAATGCTCAGGCTAGTAGGCCGTCGAAAAATTTTTGTCGACTTTTTTTGGCGACGGATGAGCTACGTATCGGACGCAAATTTGGATGCATCCCGATAGGTTTTTTACGGTGGAAGCAGACGTAATTTGTTGGATGCGCCAGAGTCAGCCACGCAACGAATTCTCCAGCCCCTCGGCAGGCGCTGCGGCGCTAGCGGCAACGAGCGGCGGACGTTCAAATCGGGAGCCATCTTCGCCTTGCACATAGCGAATGGGGCATTTCGGCGCAACCGGTCCGGACGGGGGACCGCCTAGCGAACTGCAAAATGCTAAACAAAAAACGGCGCGAGCCATGAGGTTCGCGCCGTTTAGGTGCTTCGAATTGGTGGGCGGTACAAGGATCGAACTTGTGACCCCTTCCATGTCAAGGAAGTGCTCTACCGCTGAGCTAACCGCCCATTTCGCCGCGGACGAGCCGTGCGAGCAGCGAATTGTACGGGACTACGGGTCACCCGACAACATCTGGTCCACCACGTGCCCGGCCTGTGGCAGACCGCCATTAGCGCAGCGATTTTTCACGCAACTGGTGGATCTGATCGCGCAGCTGGGCGGCGCTTTCAAACTCCAGGTTCTGCGCGTGCTTGTACATCTGACTTTCCAGCTTCTTCAGCAGGGCCGACACCTGCTGCGCGTTCAGCGCCGAATAGTCGGCCGCCGGCTCGGCTACGGCCTTTGCGCCACGGGTCGCCGATTTACTGCCGCGTCGGTTACCGGCCTCGCTGCGCGCGCCTTCCATGATGTCCGCAATCCGGCGCACGATAGTGGTCGGGGTGATCCCCTGCTCCTCGTTCCAGGCCATCTGCTTCTCGCGGCGGCGCGCGGTTTCATCGATCGCCGCCTGCATCGAACGGGTGATCGTGTCGCCATAAAGAATCGCCTTGCCGCGCACGTTTCGCGCGGCGCGGCCTATCGTCTGAATCAGCGAGCCCGTCGAGCGAAGAAAACCTTCCTTGTCCGCATCGAGGATGGCGACCAGCGACACCTCCGGCATATCCAGGCCTTCACGAAGGAGGTTGATACCGACTAGCACGTCGAACTCGCCCAGGCGCAGATCGCGGATGATCTCGCTGCGCTCGACCGTCTCGATATCCGAATGCAGGTAGCGCACCCGAACATCGTGTTCGCTGAGGTACTCGGTGAGATTTTCCGCCATGCGCTTGGTCAGCGTAGTGACCAGCACGCGATCACCGAGTGCGACGCGCTTGTGCACTTCGCCTAGCAGATCGTCGACTTGGGTACGCACCGGCCGCACTTCCACCTCCGGATCGACCAACCCGGTCGGACGCACCAGCAGCTCGACCACCGCATCGCCGGACTTTTCGAGCTCGTACGAACGCGGCGTGGCGGAGACGTAGATCGCGCGCGGCACGCGCTGCTCCCACTCCTCGAAGCGCAGCGGCCGGTTGTCCATCGCCGACGGCATGCGGAAGCCGAATTCGACCAAAGTCTCCTTGCGCGAACGGTCGCCTTTGAACATGGCGCCGATCTGCGGCACCGCCACGTGCGACTCGTCCACCACCAGCAAACCGTCGGCCGGTAGATAATCGAACAGCGTGGGCGGCGGCTCGCCCGGGGCCCGGCGGGTCAGATGGCGCGAGTAGTTTTCGATGCCCTGGCAGTAGCCGACCTCGGTCATCATCTCGATGTCGAAACGCGTGCGCTGATCCAGCCGCTGCGCCTCGACCAGCTTGTTGTCCCTGTAGAGCTGCTCCAGACGATCCTTCAACTCAAGCTTGATGGTCTCGATCGCATTGAGCACGCTCTCGCGCGTGCTAGCGTAGTGCGTACGCGGATATACCGTATAGCGCTGCACCTTGCGAATGACTTCGCCGGTCAGCGGATCGAACAGCGCCATGTTTTCCACTTCGCCGTCGAACAGCTCGATGCGCAGCGCCTCGGTTTCCGATTCGGCCGGAAACACGTCGATGCTTTCACCGCGCACGCGATACGTGCCACGGCGCAGTTCCATTTCGTTGCGCGTGTACTGCAGTTCGGTCAGCTGATGAATCAGCTTGCGCTGATCGATGCGCTCGCCCTTGGCCAGAATCAATCGCAGCGACAGATAGTCGGCCGGATTGCCGAGGCCGTAGATGGCCGACACGGTCGCCACGATGATCGAATCCCGGCGAGACAGCAGCGCCTTGGTCGCCGAAAGCCGCATCTGCTCGATATGCTCGTTGATCGAGGCGTCCTTCTCGATAAAGGTATCCGACGCCACCACGTACGCTTCTGGCTGGTAGTAGTCGTAGTAACTGACGAAGTACTCCACCGCATTGTTCGGGAAAAACTCCTTGAACTCGCCGTAGAGCTGCGCGGCCAGGGTCTTGTTCGGCGCCATCACGATGGTCGGCTTCTGTACGCGCTCGATGACGTTGGCGATCGTGTAAGTCTTGCCCGAACCCGTGACGCCCAGCAGCGTCTGCGCCGCGAGGCCGGCCTCGAAGCCTTCACTCAGCAACTGGATGGCCTGCGGCTGGTCGCCGGCAGGCTGGTAGGGAGAGACGAGCTGGAAGCGATCAGTCATGGACTACACATAGGGGTTCAAAACGGCATTTTAAATTGGCTGTGCTGACACCGGCTGTCAGCAGACACTCACAGCCATGGCACCTGATGGCCGATTGGCGTCATTTCCCTCGCCGCTAGCATGGCTGACTCCCGTAAAGCAGGAGCAGTGCCATGGCCAACCGCCATCATGTCGAAGCTCGAAAGCAACGGATTAAACCGGTCCCGCATCGACAAAACGGCGCCAGCCTGATCGAGCAGATCATGGTGCTTGTCATTATCGCGTCACTGGCCGGCATGGCCACGCCGCCGCTGCGCAAGATGTTAATGCATAGCCGGATTCAGACCGCCCAGTCCGACTTTATGTCGGCCCTGCGGCATGCGCGGGAGACCGCTGTTACCAGCGGCAAGCAGACGCTGTTCTGCCCCACTGTCGATCGTGCGCACTGCAGCGAAGCGGTGCACTGGGATACGGGCTGGCTGTTGGCGCATGACGCCGATCTGGACAACCAGCCCGATGGTGCACCGATTTACACAGGTTCTGGCTACGCCGGCAAACTAGCGATCGTGAGCAGTAATGGCAGGCGCTTCGTGCGCTTTCATCCCGACGGTAGTGCCAGCGGAAGCAATCTCACCCTGCTGTTTTGCAGCCCGTCGAATACCGACAATGTCTTGGCTGTGGTGATCGCCAATTCCGGCCGGGTACGCGGTGCGTCGGCAACATCCGATCAGGCTGCAGGCTGCGCGCAGGCACGCTGATTTGCTGTCGCCAGGCGCAAACAAAAAGCCGGCAAGCGTGCCGGCTTTTTGTTTGAAGAGACTTGGCTGCGCCTCTCGCGCAGTCACCGCGTCAAAGCTTGCGTCGATCAGCAACATCCTTCGGCGTCACCGTTCCCTTCTTATCGCCGAAATGCGCCACCACGTAATTGGCGAGCGCCGCCACTTCGGTATCCGAATAGGCGCCGCCGAAGGCCGGCATGTAGACATCGTTCTGACCAATGCGCATCTTGACGCCCTGCAGAATCACCTGGGTCACGTTGGCGCCGCTGACGTCATTCACGCCGCGCGTGCCGAGCAGTGATGCGTACGACGTCTGCTGACCCTTGCCGTTCCACTGATGGCAACTGGCGCAGGCGCTTTCGAACAGGTTGAGGCCTTGCTGGTTGGCGGTGCCGGCATCAGCGAAAGGCGCTGCGTCGGACGACTTCACTGCGGGGGCCGCGTTGTGATCGATATCGATCGGATCCGTACCTTCACGGCCCGGCACGCTGCGCAGATAAGTCACCAGTGCCGCGGTGTCTTCCGGCTTCAGGTACTGCAGGCTGTGCGCCACCGCTTCGCCCATCGGGCCGGCGGCGGAACCGCGGCCGTCGGCATGCCCGGTCGACAGATAGCTGGCGATATCGCTGTCGCTCCAAGCGCCGATGCCATGCGCTGTGTCCGAGGTGATGTTGTAGGCACGCCAGCCCTGTAGCGAATAGCCGGCCAATTCATTGCTATGTTCCAGGCCAAAACCGAGGTTGCGCGGCGTGTGGCATTCGGCGCAGTGGCCGAGCGCCGTGGCGAGATACGCGCC
>CAIKJM010000019.1 GCA_903827735.1 uncultured Rhodanobacter sp.
CCCCCCCCCCCCCCCCCCACGACCCGATTCTCGGCGACAGACGCCGATCGAGCTCAGGTAATGAGCTGTCGGCCGTCCAGTAGAGACTGACGCTCGCTTGCCAGCTGACTCCACGAGAGCGGCGGCAGCCAGCCGGCCACCCACAGTGGCACCGACTCGCCCGGCATCGGGCGTGAAATAGAAAACCCCTGCAGCTGATGGCAACCCAGCGACGCCAGCACGTCGCCCTCCTCCGCCGACTCCACGCCCTCGGCGATGACCGATTTGGCCAGCATGCGTGCCGTGGTGATCACACCGGCCGCAATCGCCATATTGCGATCATCGCTGAGGATATGCCGCACGAATCGCTGGTCGAGCTTGATGTGCTCGATGTCGAGCTGCTGGATATGGCTGAGGGACGCGCTGCCGGTGCCGAAATCATCCAGCCCCACGCGGATACCACGGCGCCGGCACTCCTCGATCACTACGGTCGCCTGCGCGTGATCCATGCTCGGACCGGTTTCGGTGATTTCGATACCGAAGCCGACATCCACTACCTCGGGATAGGCGTCCAGCGCCACATCGATATCGCTGAAAAACGCCGGGTGCAGCAGGTGCCGGGTGCTGATATTCACCGATACCGGAATCGACACGCCCTGCCGCAGCCAGTCACGACAGTGTCTGAACGCCTCACCCAAAACAAAGCGACCGATTGGCCGCGCCAGCTGCGGGTCGTCGAGCACGTGAGTGAAGTTGGCCGGTTCGATCAGGCCCAGCTCGTCGTCATGCAGACGAATCAGCGCCTCCATGCCGGCCACGCCCTGCAGCCCTGCCAGGCCATCGACATAGACAATCGGCTGAAACAGCAGCCGCAGTCTTGCCTGCACCAGCGCCTGTGCCACGCGCTCGCGCATCGCCTGCAGGCGATGCTGCTCCAGTTCCATTGCCGGCTCGTACAGGGCGCCGCGATCCTTGCCCTGCTGTTTGGCCGCATACATGGCCAGATCGGCGTGGCGCACCAGCCCTTCGGCATCGGCCGGGTCGAGCGGAGACAGCGTCCAGCCAATGCTGGCCGAAAGGTGCAGCTGCTCGCCGCTGCAGTGGAACGGCAGCCGCAGACCCTGCAGGATGCAGCGGCTTATCGCGTCAAGTTGTTCCTTGCTGTCCAGGCCGGGAATCATCAGCGCAAACTCATCGCCACCGAACCGGGCCAGCACGTCGACCGGGCGCAACAGGCCGCGCACCCGTGCCGATGCCTCCACCAGCACCTGGTCGCCACCGTCATGACCGATCGTGTCGTTGACGCTTTTAAAGCGATCCAGGTCCAGCACGCCGACCGCCAACAGCGACGGTTGCTGCCGCGCGCTGGCCCGCGCTTTTTCGAGAAGATCAAACAACAGTCGTCGATTGGGCAACCCGGTGACCACGTCGTAGAACGCCAGGCGATGGACGCTGGCCTGCTGGATTTTCTGCGATGTGATGTCGCGCTGATTCCAGATGCGCCCGTGGCGAACGCCGTCAATATAGATCGGTGTGAAGTCGCGCAGCAGAATGCGCCCGTCGCGCATGTGCACTTCCTCATCCTTGATCGCTACGCCACGGTGCAGAATTTCCCTGAGCCGCAGAAATTCCGTATCCGGATCGCGATAAGCATCCGTGAGGCGTTCGAAAATTACGCTCGAAGTCTGGTTCTCCAGCTCGGCCGGCGTCTGCTCGAACCCATACAGCGCGCAGAAGGCCTCGTTGGCGAACATCACCCGCCCTTCCTCGGAGATCACCAGAATGCCCGAGTGCTGGTGCGAAAGAATCGTGCGGAAATGCTGCAAGTTGAAACGCAGCTCGCGCTCGGCCGATAGCCGAGCCGCGCGCGCGCGCTGAAACTGGATGCCCAGCCCCAGCTCAATGCCCATTTCAGAAAACACCTGAATCTCGATCGCGCTGAATGCGTCGGCCTGCGTCGTGCCGATGTCTAGCGCCCCGACTACCGCATCGTCCACCCGCAGCGGCAGCCCCAGCAGCGCGCGCAACGACCGCGCGTTATCGTCCGCCTGCTCTTGATGCAACCCAGATGACGACGGATAGCGAACTTGCAGTTCGCCCGCCCGCATCGCCATCAGCGCGATGTCTGAGGCGCGGCTCTCAACGCAGGACACGGTACCGCGATCGAGCCCTCCGTCATGACCGAAGCCATGGCGTGAGTGCCACTGGATACCGGACTCGTCCGTGCTCCGCGAAAAGCCAATCCACGCCAGCGCGTACTCGCCCATGTGCCCGGCGACATGGCAGGCGTCAGCCAGCAGCTGCGGCTCCTCCCTGCTGCGCGAAACCACCTTGATCATCTCGCTGAGCAGTCGTAGCGCCTGCCGCTGACGCGCCTCGTCACGCACCGACTGCAGCAGCCGCATCCGCTGCTGATAGGCCTCAAGCCCAAGGCCGATACTCGCTGCAGCCTGCTGCAGAAGCTCGATCATGGTCGGCG
Organism: uncultured Rhodanobacter sp.; assembly: GCA_903827735.1. Lineage (GTDB taxonomy): Bacteria > Pseudomonadota > Gammaproteobacteria > Xanthomonadales > Rhodanobacteraceae > Rhodanobacter. The sequence continues at coordinate 2,459 of CAIKJM010000019.1, forward strand.
AGAAAAAATCGACATCCGACGACCGTATAACCAGGCCAGCCTGCACTTCGCCGAGGGTCAGCACCGGCACCGCGATCGACGAAGTGACGCCGTGGCGTTTGAAGGCCTGGCGAAAACTTTCCATGCCCGACATCTGCGCGATATCGGCCTCCAGCTGCGGCGTGCCCTGCCAGAACGACGTAGTCGCCACAGCGAACGGCAGCTGCACCGGGTAAATATCCTCCATCCCCGACGGAACGTGCGCCGGTGCGATGCGTCGAAACCACCCGCTGGCGCGATCCACCTCGCCGACCATCACCAAGCGCGCGCCGATGCGGCGCTCGAGCACCTCGATGACCGCTTCGTAAAGCACCGCGGGATCGAGCGAGCGCAACAGCAACTGTCCGAGATCGGACAGCGTCGCGTAACGGCTTTCGCTCGATACGTCCCGTGGCTTCAGCCCGGGGCTAACCAGTCGCGGATTCTGATCCGATGTACGCATGCAGGTCGCCAGCCGGTAAACGGAGTCCGTCCACCGGCCGTAAGCCCCATGGGCAAACAGATCGGCGGCATTCTTGTCGGTCCAGACAACGCCGTCAGCGGCTTTGCGCTGGTCCCCAACATCGGCATGGTCGTTTCCCCTCCGGCGAAGCTAGCGCTCTCGCCCAACCGACGCAAGAGCCGCGCCGATCTACCGCGCCCTCAGAGTTCGTGCCAGCCCCAGCGATCGAAGATCCACAGCGAGGGGAGCGAGCACGCCAGTCGGGCGAAACGCGGACCCGCGGCGGCCGCGTCCGGCAGCTCTAGGCGATACCTGCCCCCACCGTCGCGCTGCAGCGGCGCCTGCGACCACGGCCACGTTTGCGCCGTCGAGCTATCGACCACGCTCAGGCGCAGCAACGGGCGCAGCCACGCTGCCGGCTGCCAGGGAAGCACATCGCGTGACATCAGCAGCGCCGGTAACACTGGCGCATAGCGTTCGACTCGGCCGGCAAGCCGGCGCATGCGGCTGCCGCTCAAAGCCATCTGGCTCCGATGCGCCTCCAGTGCCCGCAGCTTGGTGGCCGCCTGCTCCGGCGTAGCAGTCACATCGACAAGGCATTCTTGCCCATCACGCCCGTGGATGAGATAGGTCAGCTGCAGCGGTGCATCCGATAGCTGCGCGAGCGCCAGTTGGGTCAGCACATACGCGGAGCCGTGGTCCGGGTGACGATCATCGATCGACGGCATGGCGACGATGTCGGGACAAAACGCACGTATGCCCGCGGCCAGTTCTTCCACAGCGCGTGCAGGGGAACGCAGCAGAACGTCGGTCACGCCCATGTCCGGCCAGCCCAGCGTTTGCAGCGCGGCGAGTGGAACATCCAGCTGCCGCAGCGCCTGACCCAGTTCAATATGACGGCGCTGCCCCCAGCGCAGCCGGTCCGTCGCGCCAATCGACAGACGCCGTTCCAGCCAGCGCTGCGGCCAAGGATTGTTCTCACCCGCGGTCAACAGCACGAGCTTCACTTCACCACCGGCGGCGCGGACGCGCTGGATCAGCACGCCGTTGGCGATCGTCTCGTCATCCGGATGTGGCGCGATTACCAGCAGGCGGGTCTTTGCGGAAAACGCCGGCAGCTGCAGCGCGGAAGAATATGGGCACGCGTCGACGGCCACCGCCGTCAACGCCATTGCGCCAGCAGTTCCAGCAGGAGCAGGTCGGCGCGCAGTGGACCGCGCAGGCTTTCACGGGTGCGGTTGGCGGCGTTGTACCAGTGGTCGAGCGTCTCAGCGTTCAACGCACTGGCGAGCGGACCGGGTTTCTCCGTCGCTTTTGAGCGGAGCTCATCGGCCGCCGCCTGCGCGGCGAACCAAAGCCGCTGGGCCGGCTCGTTGTCCAGCCAGCGCCGGACCACCTCCATCGGCTGGCCGCGCCCGGCGGCCAGCGCAGCCAGATCCTTGCGCACTTCCAGCCGGCGATCGAGCGCGCCTTCCTGCGCCCACGCGCTTGCCAGACCGGGATTGCCGCCTGCAGCGGCCAGCGCACCGGCCGCGTCGCGGACGCCCTGCGCCTGCAGCCACGCCAACGCTTCGGCGGCATCGGGCAGATGGAATTCGATGCGCTGGCAGCGGCTGCGAATGGTTTGCGGCAAACGCCAGGGCGCATCGGCGATCAGGATCAGCATGGTCTGCGGAGATGGCTCCTCCAGCGTTTTCAGCAGCGCGTTGCCGGCGGCCGGGTTCATAGCATCGGCCGGATCGATCAGCGCCACCTGCCAGCCGCCGAACTGGCTGCTCATGGCCAGGCGGGCGGACAGATCGCGAATCTGGTCCACTACGATTTCGCTGCGCTGCACGCCGTCCTTGCGCAGGCCGAAGCTCAACTCGATCAGATCCGGATGACTGCCCGCTGCCAGCAGCAGGCAGCGGCGGCATTGCCCGCAGGCGTCGCCATCGACCGGCCGCTCGCATAGAAGTCCGTGCACGAAACGCTGCACGAACTCGCGCTTGCCCAGACCCGCCGCGCCGCAGACCAATAGCGCATGCGGCAGCGCGTCGCGCTGAAGCCGCGACTGCAGGCGCGACCAATGCTCGGCATGCCACGGCAATGCACTCATAACGGCACGCCTTCGAATAATCCGGCGATCGCCTGCGTGGCGGCATTCAGCACAACGGCGGGCGACTGGCTGGCATCGATCACGCGAAAGCGCTCCGGCTCGGCCGCCGCCCGCTCGCGATAGGTTAAACGAATACGTTCGAAAAACGCGTCCGCCTCGACCTCGATGCGATCCGCTTCACCGCGACCGGCGGCGCGAGCGCGGCCGGTCGCGACGGGCAGATCGAGCAGCAGCGTCAGATCGGGCTTCAGCCCGTCACAAGCCCAGCGTTCGAGTTCCGCGATGCGCTCGAACGGCTGACCGCGCCCCCCGCCCTGATACGCGTAACTGGCGTCGGCAAATCGATCGCACAGCACCCACTGCCCGGTATCGAGCGCAGGGGCAATCACCTCGCGCACCAGCTGCGCGCGTGAGGCAAACATCAGCAGCAGTTCTGCTTCGGCAGTCAGCCCTCGCTGAGCGGGATCGAGCACGATGGCGCGCGCGGCTTCACCCAGCTGCGTACCTCCGGGCTCACGCGTCTGCACCAGACGGATGCCACGCTGCTCGATGGCTTGACGCAACCCGGCCAGCAACGTGCTTTTGCCCGCGCCTTCACCGCCTTCGAGGCTGATGAATTTTCCGCGCGTTGTGGCTTGCGCTGCCGCACTCACTGGCAATGCTTCCGCTGGTAGCAGTCGACGTTGCGATTGTGCGCTTCGAGCGTGCTGGCGAACACATGCCCGCCGTCACCGCGGGCGACAAAATACAGGTCATTGCCCGCGGCGGGATGCAGCGCGGCTTCCAGCGCGGGCTTGCCCGGCAGTGCGATCGGCGTCGGCGGCAAGCCGGCGCGGGTATACGTGTTGTAAGGCGTATCGGTGGTCAGATCCGTCTTATGGATATTGCCGGTGTATTGCGCGCCCATGCCGTAGATCACGCTGGGATCGGTCTGCAGCATCATGTGGCTTTCCAGCCGCCGCACGAAGACGCCAGCGATGCGCGGACGCTCGTCGGCGCGACCGGTTTCCTTTTCCACGATCGAAGCCAGAATCAGCGCATCGTAAGGCGTCGCCAGCGGAAGATCCTTGTCACGCAGCGGCCATAGCGTATCGAGCAACTTGCTCATCGCACCATGCGCGCGCTTGAGGATATCCAGATCGCTGTCGCCTTTGACGTAGGCATAGGTCTCCGGCAAAAAACGGCCCTCGGGCGCCTCGCCGGCGGCACCGATTTTCTTCATCACAGTGGCGTCGTCTAGCCCCACGCTGTCGTGCCTGAGCTTGTCGGCATTGCCCAGCGCCTGGCGCAGTTCGGCAAACGTCCAGCCGTCGACGATGGTGAAATTGCGCTGCAGCACTTTGCCGGCGGCCATATTGGCCAGTAGCTGGCGCGGCGTCATACCGGCATTGATGGCGTATTCGCCGGCATGCAGCTTGCCCGCTACGCGCATCTGCTCGGCCAGCAGCCGCCAGTAAAGTCCGTTGGCGTCGCTCACGCCGCGCTGCTGCAGATCCGCCACGATATTCCGGAAACCGGTGCCGCGCGCGATATCGATGCTCTCTCCCGGTGCCGTGACATGCAGCGGCGCGCCGGTAAAACGGTTGTAGTCGTAGGTGCCGTAAGCCACGCCGCCGACAATGATCAGCAGCACGATCGTCCACAGCAACTTCGCCAACGCGCCGCCTTTTATGGCCCTGCGGCTCATCCTGCCTGCTCCATCGAAAACCCCAGTGTGTGCCAGTGCTGCTGAACTTCGCGGGTGATGGTACCCGGCGCATAGACCCGATCGCCGAGCAAGCTTACCGGCACAATGCCCCGCACGCTGGAGGTCAGAAAAATCTCCTCGGCCCCGCGCAGCGCATCCAGCGGGATATCGCGGATTCGCGTCTGCGGAAACGCCTGCAATACCTCGGCACGCGCGACGCCGGCGACGCCGCAGCGATCCACCGATGGCGTCAGCAGCGCACCGTCGATGACGGCAAAAACATTGGCCATGGTGGCGCAGACGACGCGACCATCAGTATCGCAGAGCAGGCCCTCAGCAATCGCCGGATCGCTCCATTCGGCGCGCGCCAGCACCTGCTCCAGCCGATTGAGATGCTTGATGCCGGCGAGTAATGGCTGCAGCGCCAGACGCATCTCACAGAAGCGGATATGCACGCCGGCTGCATAACTGCTCGCGGGCACGGCAGGCGCTGCAAAAGCCGCAACAATGCGGGTCGCCGATGAGGACGCTGGTGGCGCATAACCGCGCTCGCCCACGCCGCGAGTCAGCGTGATGCGCACGACAGCGTGCGGCAGATCGCCAATGACCGAGATCGCCTCGTTCCACAGCTGCGCGGCATTAGGTGCCGGCAGGTGCAAACGCCGGCAGCTTTCGTCGAGTCGCTGCATATGCCGCTGCCACAGCGGCGCGCTCGCTCCGATGAAGCGGATGGTTTCGAACAGCCCGTCGCCGTAGGCCAGTCCGCGGTCCAGCGGAGAGACGGCGCCCTCGGCAGAACCATTGACAAGCGTGGTCACAGCCATCAGTCGGGCATTCCCAACGCACGAAGCAATCCACGCGCCTTGGCGCGGGTTTCATCAAGCTCAAGCTCGGCGACTGAATCGGCCACGATGCCGGCACCGGCGCGCAGGCTGACCTGGTCACCGACCAGCGTCAGCGTGCGTATCAGGATATTCAAATCGAGGTCGCCGCTGCGGTCGAGATAGCCCAGTGCGCCGGTGTAGGCGCCGCGGGGCGCATCTTCCAGTTCGGCAATAATTTCCATGCAGCGCACCTTTGGGCAGCCGGTGATCGTGCCACCCGGGAACGTGGCGGCGATGACTGCGCCGGGTGTGATCTCGTCGCGCAATCGGCCTCGTACATTGGAGACGATGTGGTGAACGTGGGCGTAACTCTCCACCGCCATCAACTCGTCCACCTCGACCGTGCCGGGCACACAAACGCGGCCCAGGTCGTTGCGCTCCAGGTCGATCAGCATCACGTGCTCGGCGCGCTCTTTCGGATGGGCGGTGAGCTCGCGAATGCGCTCGCTGTCGTCATCGCCGGGCAATCGCGCGCGCGTGCCCGCGATCGGTCGGGTTTGCGCCAGACCCTGACGCACCTCCACCAGCCGCTCTGGCGATGAACTCACCACCGCCCAGTCAGGCTGCTGCAGCAAGCCGGCGAAGGGTGCAGGATTGGCTTGGCGCAACGGAAGGTAAAGCGATGCGGGCGAGGGCGCTTCGACAAACTGCGTATGCCAGGCGCGCGAGAGATTCACCTGAAAAATGTCGCCCGAGCGCAGATGTTCGTGGATGCTTTCCACGCCTTTGAGAAACAACTCAGGCGCATCCTCGCGCCACCCTTTCAACCGCGGCAACGGAGGAATCACCGGCGCCGCGGCGAGATCGGCCTCGAGCTGATCGAGCAGGTTTTCGTCACCTGCTTCAGCGATCAAATACGTGCAATCGCCAACATGATCGACGATGACTGCCGCAGGACAACGAATGGCCAACGCCACGGGCAAAACCGACGATGGACACAGCCGCAGGCGCGGCTCGATCTCGCCGGCAAGTTCATACGCCAGTAGGAGCACCCAGCCGCCATGAAACGGCAGTTGATCATCCTCAGCCGCTGCAACGCGCTCGGCTTTCCACGCAGCATCCAGCGCATCGAGAAAAGCACCGCCAATAACCTCCCCTGCCCCATCGCGAACAATGCCATCGGCACCCAGCGTCAGCGCCTCACGCGGAAACGCAAACAGGATGTCGTAACGTGACTGCGCTGTGCCACGCACCACGCTTTCGAGCAGGCAGGGATAGCGCGCCGGAAAGGCGGCGGCCGGCGCAAGTAAATCG
>CAIKJM010000020.1 GCA_903827735.1 uncultured Rhodanobacter sp.
ATCTTCGAGAACGTGGCCTACGGCATTCGCCATCACGAAAAGCTGTCCAGGTCCGACATGGAAGGTCGGGTCGAACAGGCGCTGCGCAGCGCCGCGCTGTGGGACGAGGTGAAGGACAAACTGAAGCAGAACGCGCTCGGCCTATCCGGCGGTCAGCAGCAGCGTCTGTGCATCGCCCGCGCGATCGCACTGAGGCCCGAAGTATTGCTGCTCGATGAGCCGACCTCGGCGCTCGATCCGATCGCCACCAGCCGTATCGAGCAGCTGGTGGAAGAGCTCAAAAGCGAGTTCACCATCGTCATCGTCACCCACAATATGCAGCAGGCGGCACGCTGTTCCGATCTGACCGCCTTCATGTATATGGGCGAGCTGATCGAGTTCGACCGCACCGAAAAAATCTTCACCAAGCCCGGCAAGAAGCAGACCGAGGATTACATCACCGGTCGGTTCGGCTGAGCGTATAACTGATGCCTCTTCCCTGGCGGAGAGGTCTGCGCGAACGGGCGAGCTGCGCGCACTCCCTACTTGATGCATGAGAGAACACCTATGAGCAGCACCGGCAAAGAACACATCATCAAGAGCTACGACGGCGAACTGACCCGGCTGACCGGCGAAATCGTGCGAATGGGCGAACTCTCGGTCAGCCAGCTCGAATCCGCGATCGACGTAATCGACCGCCGCGACGAGCGCGCCGCGCAGCGCGTCGTCGGCAACGACGAGGCGATCGACCAGCTCGAACAGGAAATCAGCCACGACGTCGTGCGCCTGCTGGCGCTGCGCGCGCCGATGGCCGGCGACCTGCGTAACGTCTTCGCTGCCCTGCGCATTGCCGCTGATATCGAGCGCATCGGCGACTATGCCGCCAACGTCGCCAAGCGCTCTATTCCCTTGTCGATGGTCGCGCCGGTGGCACCGACGGCTGGACTGAACTACCTTGCCGAACTGGCCGCCACCGAAGTGCGCGACGTGCTGCTGGCCTACCGTGACCAGGACGCCGAGAAGGCTTACCAGGTATGGAAAGACGATGCGGAACTCGACGATGCCTATACGGGTTACTTCCGCCAGCTGCTGACCTACATGATGGAAGACCCGCGCAACATCACGCCTTGCACGCATCTGCTGTTTATGGCGAAAAACATCGAGCGGATCGGCGACCACGCCACCAATATCGCCGAGAACGTATGGTTTCAGGTCACCGGCGAACCGCTAAACAAGCAGCGCACTAAGCGGGATTTCACGTCAAATCCGGAGCTGGGCAAGCTCGGCGAATAAGCAGACTTTGAAGCCTTGGGCAGCGTACTCAAGATCAGACGCGCAATGCGGACAACTTTGGATAAAGCCGATTAGGTCTCGACGCTGCAAGATCGTCAAACCGCCGGCTGAAATTCCTTACGCCCGATGTCCACGCCGAAATCTCTAACGCTCAAAAACGCATGCCTTTGGATTGAACTAGTTGAAGTTACGTTGAAAGAGCCGTGCGTGGGCGCCGTCAAACCTAAAGATACTGGATGGACTGACCGACCCCCAGCATGACGATCTTGCGAAATCGATCTGTGTCTATACTTCCGGGTCGATTCGCTAGGTCTCTAACATGGCATTGTTCCGGATGCTCTGCCTCAACGGGAACCGCGCATGAGTGACGTGCACTTACCGCACGCGCCGTTGCGCTGGGCCGGCTTTTTGTATATCGCCATGGTCATCGTGGCATGTGCGTTCGCCTTGGTTGGTCTGTCCGCCAGCAGCTTTTGGATCGATGAGCTTTTCACTCTTTATGTGACCAACCATC
>CAIKJM010000021.1 GCA_903827735.1 uncultured Rhodanobacter sp.
CGGCGCGGCCTATCTGCTGCTTGGTGCCGTGCTTCTCGTGCGCGGCCGTGGCGAACTGGTGCGCATCGCGGTCGTCGGAACGATCGGTGCGGTCGTTGCCAACGGACTCTTCAGCACGACGCTGTGGCCTGCCTTCAATCTGAAGCCGGCCGCCGACATGCTGGCGCGCGCGCAGGCGCAGGGGCTGCCGATCGCCAATCTCGAATCGTACGAGGGCCAGTTTCACTTTCTGGGGCGACTGACCCAGCCGATTCAGCCGCTGCATACCGAACCGGAGCTGCAGGCATGGACGGCCGCGCATCCGAAGGGATTGATCATCAGCTACCCGGAGTCGATGACGCCGGTGATGCGTCAGCAGGCCGCGTACACGCAGCCGTTTCGCGGCGTATGGATGGCCGTTTGGTCGGTGCAGTCTCTGAGTGCGGCGCATGCGGATCGTTGGCTGCCGGCCGCCTATCAGGCGCCCAGCGCGGTCGAGCGGCTGATTCGGTAGGCCTTTCGATAAAGGTTCCTGGATGAAAGCAGGCTGCCGCGTTCACTGCGATCGCGGCAGCCTGCGCTTGGTCAATCGAGCGGCTTGTCGGCCAGTCGCCTTACGGCACGTTGCTCCATCCAGTCATACAGCACCGGAAGCAGGATCAGGGTCAGCAGGGTCGAGGTGATCAGGCCACCGACGACGACGGTCGCCAGCGGCCGCTGCGTTTCTGCACCCACCCCGCTGGAGAGCAGCATCGGCACCAGGCCGAGGATCGCCACGCTCGCCGTCATCAGTACCGGGCGCATGCGCAGCGCGGTGCCGTGGATGACTGCTTCACGGACGGTCAATCCCTTGTCGCGCTGCTCGTTCAAGAAGCTCACCAGCACGATGCCGTTCAACATGGCCACACCGAACACGGCGATGAAGCCGATCGCCGACGGCACCGACAGGTATTGCCCGGTAATGGCAAGCGCCACGATGCCGCCGATGGTGGCGAACGGCACGTTGGCCAAAATCAGCGCGGCGTGCTTGATCGAATTGAACGCGGTGTAAAGCAGCACGAAGATGAAGAAGATCGTGGCCGGCACGATCAGCGACAGCCGCTTCAGCGCCCGCTGCTGGTTCTCGAACGCGCCGCCCCACTCGCTGTAGTAGCCGGTCGGCAGCTTTACTTGCTGGGCGATCGCCGCGTTGGCATCGCGCACAAAGCCGTCGATATCACGACCGCGCACGTCCATCTGGATCACCGCATAGCGCTGCAGCTGCTCGCGGCGAATGAACGAGTAGCCTTCGCCGTCACTGATCTCGGCCACCTGCGAAAGCTGCACCAGCGCGCCGCTGGCGCTGCGGATGGGTATGCGTCCGATCGCCTGCAGCGACGCCTTGTCCGCATCGTTCAGGCGCACGGCGATGTCGAAGCGCTTCACGCCGTCCAGCAACGTGGTGACCGGCTCGCCGCCGATGCCGTTCTTGACCACGGTCAGCACGTCGTCCGCGTTGAGGCCGTAACGCGCCAGCGCATCGCGATCGACCTTGATGCGGATCTGCGGCTTGCCGATATTCGCCTCGAGCGCGAGATCGGCCACGCCGGGAACGCCGGCCAGCACGTTCTTCAGCCGCGCACTCAAACGATCCAACTCGCCCAGATCGTCGCCGTAGATCTTCAACGCCAGCGTGGCGCGCACGCCGGAAATCAGCTCCTCGATGCGCATCTGGATCGGCTGGGTATAGCTCACCACGGCGGTCGGCAGCGCGTCGGTCAAGGCCGCCTGCATTGCGGCCTCGATGCTCTCCAGCGTCTGGCCGCGGCGCCATTGGTCCTTCGGCTTCAGCGGCGTATAGACCTCCATATAGTTGACGTCCGCGGTCTCGCCTTTTTCGGCGCGGCCGATCATCGCCAGCGTGGTCTGCACTTCGGGAAACTTCTGCTGGATCAGCGCGGACACCTGATTCGACAGCCCGATCGATTCGTCCAGCGAGGCGGACGGGATCGAGGTGATGCGCCACATGATCGCGCCTTCTTTCAGGTTCGGCATGAACTCCTTGCCGAGAAACGGAAACAGCGCGAGGCTGCCCAGCAGCGCGGCCACGGCCATGCCCAGCACGCGCTTGCGGCGCGCCAGCGACCACGCCAGCGCGCTGGCGTAGCGGCGTTTCAGCCAGCCCACCAGGCGGGTGTCCTTTTCCTCTTTCGGCTTCAGCACCAGCGCGGCCAGCACCGGGATCAGCGTCAGTGCGAGGATGAGCGAGCCTGCCATCGCGAAGCTGATGTTGAACGCCATCGGCTTGAACATCTTGCCTTCCAGACCCTGCAGGCTGAAGAGCGGCAGAAACACCACGATGATGATCAATATCGCAAACGCCATCGGCTTGGCCACTTCGCGCGCGGCGGCGAGCACGGCGGCGCTGCGATCGACTGGGGCACCTTCCGCTTTGCGTTCGGCCATGATGCGATAGGCGTTCTCCACCATCACCACAGCGCCGTCGACCATCATGCCGATACCGATCGCCAGCCCCGCCAGCGACATCAGATTGGCCGACAGGCCGAGCTGATCCATGCAGATAAATGCGATCAGCATCGCCAGCGGCAGCGCCACCACCACGACCAGCGCACTGCGCAGTTCGCCGAGAAACAGAAACAGCACCAGCGCCACCAGGATCGAACCCTCGATCAGTGCGCGCACCGCCGTGCCGACGGCCGCGTTGACCAGCTCGGTGCGTTCGTACACGGGTTTCACCACCATGCCCGGCGGCAGCGCCTGCTTTACCGTATCAAGCTTGGCCTTGATTGCGTCGACCACGCTCTTCGCGTTTTCGCCGATGCGTGCCAGGCCCATGCCCAGCACTACCTCTTTGCCGTCGCGGGTGACGGCGCCCGTGCGCGGCGCCGCGGCCTCCTCCACGGTGGCGACATCGCGCACGTAGACCGGCGTGCCATCCTCGGTCTTCAGCACAATATGGCCCAGGTCTTTCGCGTTCTGGATCAGGCCCAGGCCGCGCACGAGATACTGCTCGCGCCAGACGTCGATGAAGTTGCCGCCCACCTGCGCGTTGTTGGCCTGCAGCGCCTCGATCACCTGCTTGAAGCCGAGCTGGTGCCCGATCAGCTTCAGCGAATCCACGCGCACCTGGAACTGCTTTTCCTGCCCGCCCCACGAGGTGACGTCGTCGACGCCCGGTGCGGTGCGCAGAATCAGCCGGATGTTCCAGTCCTGCAGCGTGCGCAGGTCCATGGCGTCCTTTGCACTGTCTTTCGACGAGGGGTCGGCGCGTTCGACCGTATACCAGAACACCTGGCCCAGGCCGGAGGTGTTCGGCCCCATCTCCGGCTTGCCGTAGCCGGCGGGCAAACGGTCGCCGACCTGCTGCAGGCGTTCGTTCACCAGCTGGCGCGCGAAATAGACGTCCATACTGTCGTCGAAATAGACCGACACGAACGACAGCCCGAACAGGCTGACTGAGCGAATCTGTTCGACCTTCGGCAGACCGGCCAGCGCCGATTCCACCGGCGTGGTCAGCAGCTGCTCCACGTCTTCGGCGGCGAGGCCGGAGGCTTCGGTATACACGCTGACCTGCACTGGGGTGACGTCGGGGAAGGCGTCGATAGGCAGCTGGCGCACGGCCTGAAAGCCGAGCAAGCCGATAACGACAAAAATAATCAGCACCAGCACCTTGTAGCGCAGCGAGAGTTCAACCAGACGTTCAAGCATCATTTGTCTCCCAGCTGCGAACGGAGCAGTCGCGCTTTCAGAGCGAACGCGCCCCTGCGCACATAGGCGTCGCCGGGTTTCAGGCCCTGGTTGATGACCGTCCAGCCGTCCTGCGTTTCACCGGTCATCACGGCGACTGGCTCGAACTGGCCATTGCCCTTGTCGATGAAAACGGTGGTCTGGTTCTGCAGCAGCACGATCGCCTCCGCCGGCACGGCCAGCTTCGGCGCGGCGTTGCCGACGCCAATGCGAACGTCGACGAGTTCGCCGGCGTGCAGCAGATCCTTGCTGTTGTCGACCTCGATGCGAACCGGCACGGTGCGCGTGCGTTCGTCGGTCTGATGCGAGCGCTGCGCGACTTTGCCGACCAGCGCCTCGCCATGGACGAGTAGGCGTGCGGTCTGGCCGGGTTGCAGTTTTTCCGCATCGGCCGGCGCCATCTGTGCCACGACCCAGATCAGATCCTCCTGCTCCACGGTGAACAGCATGCGGCCGGGTTCGACGCGTTCGCCCACCAGAAACTCGTCGCTGGCAATCCGTCCGGCGCTGGGTGCCAGCAGCTCGAAACTGCCGTCGGCGGCGGCCGAGCCTTTGCGCAGCAGGGCACCGATCTGGCCGCCCGAAAGGCCGTACGCGCGCAGCTTGGCGCGGGCCTGATCGCGCTGCACTTTGGCCTCGTTGTAGCGGCGGGCCGATACGGCCTGTTCGCCCAGTGCGGCGATGCGCTGCCAGTCCTGCGAAGCCACGATCAGCGCGCCCTGCGTTTCGGCCACCTGCACGCTGGAAAGCGTGACCAACGGCTGACCGGCTTTCACCACATCGCCGAGCCGGGCTTTGCGGGCCAGCACCAGAGACTCCACGCGCGGGGTGACCAGCACGGTGGAGTAGGCGTCGGTCTTGACCTCGCCAGGTGCCTTCAATTCGTCGCTGAGTGTGCGCGAGCCGATCTTGTCCAGCACGATGCCGGCGTCCTTGATCGCTTGGGCATCGAGCGACAACGGGTTGGCCGGTGCAGCCTCCTGGCCTATGGCGATGCCGGAAACGGCGGCCAGCAGCACCAGAGAAAACAAGCGGCGTCGAAACAAAGAAATGATCATCGGGAGGCGTCCTGTGTGCTGCCGTCGAGCCAGTCGGTCAGACGGCCCGCGGCGGTGAGATAGTCGAACCACGTCTGCCAGGTCCTGCTTTGCAGTTCGTCGCCGGACAGGGCGGTGTCCAGGCTTTGCTTGAGTTGAACGAGATAGTCGGAGGTGGTGATTTCGCCGGCGCTCCAGAGCCGTTCCAGCAGCGCGGACCGATCCTCGAACGCCGCCGCACGGCCGCGGCGAAACGCTTCGCTCGCGCCGCGCAGGGCGGCATAGCGCGCCTTTGCCTCCTGCAAGCCGGCGCGCGCGGAAAACTCGCGGGCACGCACGCCGGCGGCTGCCGCGTCGGCCTCCGACCGGGCCGCGGCGATCTCGGCGAGACCGGTATTGAGCACCGGGATCGGAATGGATACGCCGATGCCGATCACGCGATCGTTCAGCGGCCCACTGCGCACGCGGCCGCCGGTGAGGCTGAGCGTGGGGTCGGGCGTGCGTGCGCGGCGCGCCACCTGCATGCCCGCCTCGGCGCTGGCTTGCTGTGCCTGTGCCTGCTGCAGTTCGGGCAGCTCGTCGAAGGGTCGTGCGACGATGCTCTCGACGTCGGGCAGCAGCGCGTCGGGTAGCGGCGGCAGGTCGTCAGTGGCTCGGTCGCCGCTGATGGCCATCAGTGACGCGCGCGCCGAGGCCTCATTGCTCACCAGCGTGGCCTGCTGGATCTGCGCGTCGCCCAGCGCCAGCGCAGCCAGGTCGCGCTCCGGGCTGCTGATGTCGCCGACTTTCAGCCGCTGTGCGGCCAGATCGTCGAAGCGCTGCATCAGCCTCAGCCGGCGCTGGCCCAGCGCGCTCTGCTTTTGCGCGAGCGCTGCCGTGGACCAGGCTTTCAGCCAGCGCGTGGCGACATCGCGCCGCAACAGGTCATAGCCGGCCTCACTGACGCGCACTTCGGCGTCGCCCTGGCTCGCGCGGGCCGCGCGTTTACCGGATAGATCCA
>CAIKJM010000022.1 GCA_903827735.1 uncultured Rhodanobacter sp.
GCATGAATGCTGTAACGAAAGAAGTCGAAATCGCCGACTATAAAGTGGCTGATCTTTCCCTGGCCGATTGGGGCCGCAAGGAACTGGACATCGCCGAGCATGAGATGCCGGGCCTGATGTCGATCCGCAAAAAATACGCCGCCGCCAAGCCGCTGAAGAACGTGCGCGTGACCGGCTCGCTGCACATGACGATCCAGACTGCCGTCCTGATCGAGACGCTGAAGGACATTGGTGCCGACGTGCGCTGGGCCTCGTGCAACATCTTTTCCACCCAGGATCATGCCGCTGCAGCGATTGCTGTGACCGGCACCCCGGTGTTCGCTTGGAAGGGCGAGACGCTTGAGGAATACTGGGATTGCACGCTGGACGCAGTCAGCTTTCCGGCGGGCAATGGCAAGTTCCTCGGCCCGCAGCTGGTGGTCGACGACGGCGGCGACGTCACGCTGCTGATCCACAAGGGCTACGAGCTGGAGAAAGGTTCGAAGTGGGTTGACGAGCCGGCTTCCTCGCACGAAGAAGGCGTGATCAAGAACCTGCTCAAGCGCGTGGCGAAAGAGCGCCCGGGCTTCTGGACCACCGTGGTCAAGGACTGGAAGGGCGTCTCCGAAGAAACCACCACCGGCGTGCATCGCCTCTACCAGATGGTCGAGGCCAAGTCGCTGCTGGTGCCGGCGATCAACGTCAACGACTCGGTCACCAAGTCCAAGTTCGACAACCTCTACGGCTGCCGCGAGTCGCTGGCCGATGGCCTGAAGCGCGCGATGGACGTGATGCTGGCCGGCAAGGTTGCCGTGGTCTGCGGCTACGGCGATGTAGGCAAGGGTTCGGCCCACAGCCTGCGTGCCTACGGCGCGCGCGTGGTGGTGACCGAAATCGACCCTATCAACGCGCTGCAGGCGTCGATGGAAGGTTTCGAGGTCAATACCGTTGAGAGCACGCTGGGCCGCGGCGACATTTATGTCACCACCACCGGCAACAAGGACGTGCTGACCATAGAGCACTTGAGCCAGATGAAGGACCAGGCCATCGTCTGCAACATCGGCCACTTCGACAACGAGATTCAGGTCGACGCCCTGAACAACTTCCCGGGCGTGGTCAAGCTGAACATCAAGCCGCAGGTGGACAAGTACACTTTCAAGGACGGCCGCGCGATCTTCCTGCTGGCCGAAGGCCGCCTGGTCAACCTCGGCTGCGCCACCGGCCACCCGAGCTTCGTGATGTCCAATTCGTTTTCGAACCAGACCCTGGCGCAGATCGATCTGTGGGCCAACAAGGACAAGTACGAAGCGAAGGTCTACATTCTGCCGAAGAAGCTGGACGAAGAAGTTGCACGCCTGCATCTGGAAAAGATCGGCGTCGTGCTGACCACCCTGACCCCTGCACAGGCTGAATACCTCGGCGTGGATAAGGACGGCCCGTACAAGCCGGAGCACTATCGCTACTGATCTCTGCCTGTGTCTTAGAGACACGAAGCCCGCCTGCAAAGGCGGGCTTTTTTGTGGCAAGAAGTTGCAAGGGGCCGCGGGAAGCTCTGAGCGTTAAGCGAATTCCGAGGCGCGCGCCAAACCACGCGGCGCTTTTCACGCGCGCGGTGCGAATAATTAGGACGCAGGCGCTTTTTCCGCGCGAGCACCGAGCGAACAACCTATCCCACGGCCCAAAGGAAAAGACCCATGAACACATCCCGTAAACGAATCGCCCTGCGTGTTGGCGTCACCTTCGCACTCGGCTTGACCGCCAGCGCAGCCTCTTTTGCCGACACTCCCGCGCTCTCAAAGGGCGACCAGGCTTTTGTGGCCAAGGTTTCGCAGGGCGGCATGTTCGAAGTCGCCGCGAGTAAGGTCGCCGAAGACAAGGCCAGCGCGCAGGACGTCAAGGACCAGGCCAATACCGAGGTTCACGATCACGAGCTGGTCGGCAGCAAACTGAAGTCGATCGCTTCGTCGAACGGCGACGATTTTTCCACCGATCTCAATGCGGATTTCACCGCCAGGGTCGCCAAGCTCAACGCGCTCTCTGGCAAGGCATTCGACGATGCCTATATCGCGGAGATGAAGACCATCCATGCGCTGGATGGCGCCGCTTTCGCCAAGGAAGCCAAGACCGGGCAAAACGCGGATCTGAAAGCCTTCGCTGCCGAGACGGTGCTGATCGTCAAGCGCCACATCGGCGCGCTGAACGGCGTCAGCAGCAAGAGCTGACGCGCCTGGCGGCATCGAGGTCGCAGCGGACCCATGGCCTCGATGCCCGCCCGCTGCATCTAATATCGCTTCATCGCGAGATAGAGATATATACTTGCCGCCAGCGCACCTCCCAGGAACCGACGCGATGCCGGCGATCAGCTTTGAATTCTTTCCGCCCAAGACCGACGAACAGCGTGCGCAGATGGACCGCGCCGCGGCGTCGTTGAAAGCGCACCAGCCGGAATATGCGTCGGTCACCTTCGGCGCCGGCGGTTCGACCCTGAGCTACACCACCGAAACGGTGCAGCATCTGAACAAGGTGCACGGATTGTCGGTGGCGCCGCATCTCTCCTGCATGGGCGGCAGCCGCGCCGAGCTGGCGGCCCTGCTGGACGACTATCGGAATGCCGGCTATCGGCGAATCGTCGCGCTGCGCGGCGATCTGCCCTCGGGCATGGCGACGCCTGGGGACTTTCGTTACGCCGCCGAGCTGGTGGCTTTCATCCGCCAGCACAGCGGCGATCACTTCCACATCGAGGTTGCCGCCTATCCGGAGACCCACCCGCAGGCGGACAGCGCGCTGAAGGATCTACAGCACTTCAAAGCCAAGGTCGACGCAGGCGCCAACGGCGCGATCACCCAATATTTTTTCAACGCCGACGCCTATTTCCGCTTTGTCGACGACGCCAGCAAGCTGGGCGTGAGCGTGCCGATCGTGCCGGGCATCATGCCGATCGCCAACTACAGCCAGCTCCGGCGCTTTTCGGAGATGTGCGGCGCGGAAATTCCGCGCTGGATCGCCAAGCGCATGCAGGCCCACGGCGATGACGTTGAGTCGGTACGTGCACTGGGTACCGAGGTGGTGGCGCAGCTGTGCCGTCGCCTGCTCGACGGTGGGGCGCCGGGGCTGCACTTTTATACGCTCAATCGCGCCAAGGCCACGCAATCGGTACTGCAACAGCTGGGCTGAGCCAAGCGGCTATGCTGCTGCCATGCGCTCGCTGAAACTATTGCTGTGGTTCGCTCTGATCCTGTGGGCCGTGCCCGGCAGGTCGCAGACGGATATCCATCGCTGCATCGATGCCGGCGGCCGTGCGCTATTTACCGATCAGACGTGTTCGTCCATGCAGGCGACTGCCGTTCACGCTGCACCTAAACCAAGCGACGACGCGACCCCGGTGGCAACGCTGGCTGCCACACCGACCGAGCCGCCGCCGATTCTTTGCGCGGGCACCTTCAACGAGCTGCGCCAGAGCGTGATCGATGCGTTCGCCAACCACAACGCGAACCGGCTGGCGGGGCTGATGCTGTGGAACGGCTACGCCAGCTGGACGGCCGTTGCCGATATTCGTGCGCTCAGCGTGCTGATGCAGCAGCCGCTGCTCGACGCTGGGCCACCGGATAGCGCGGCAGCATCACCGTCCGATAGTCCGGATGAGACGTCTGGCGACGGTTCAACGCAGAATACCCCTGCAGCCGGCCAGCTCGTGCTGCATCTGGCTGGCATCGATGGCAGCGGCAACCCGCGCGAGCTGCGCTACAGCATCGTGCATCGCTACGGGTGCCTGTGGCTTAGCCACGGCGACTGATTCATTCCGCAGCCGTACGCCGTCGTACACATGCCGTGCAAGCCCTCAGCAGCTATCATGTGCGGTCACCATTGGAGAACCGTCATGGCGCAGCAGTACCCCGAGTGGATCTGGCAGAACGGCGAGATCAAGCCCTGGAAAGACGCGACCACCCACGTGATGTCGCACGCGCTGCATTACGGCTCATCCGTGTTCGAAGGCATCCGCAGCTATGCGACGCCTGACGGCGCCGCCATTTTCCGGCTCACCGACCACCTGCATCGGCTCTACCAGTCGGCGCGCATCTACGACATGGTGCTGCCGCATACCGCCGATGAACTCGCTAGCGCCTGCCGCGACGTGATCAAGAAGAATGAACTTGGCGCCGCGTATTTGCGCCCCGTTGCCTACCGCGGATTGGGCGGCTTTGGCCTCTCGGCCGAAACCCCGATCGACGTCGCCGTGGCGGCATGGCCCATGGGCCCCTACCTTGGCGCCGAAGCGCTGGAGAACGGCATCGACGCGTGCGTATCGAGCTGGCAGCGTTTTGCGCCCAACACCATTCCTGCCGGTGCGAAGGCCGGCGGCAACTATCTGTCCGGTCAGCTGATCGCGCGCGAAGCGCGCCGGCTGGGTTTTGGCGAAGGCATCGCCTTGGCCTCGACCGGGCTCCTCAGCGAAGGCGCGGGCGAAAATCTGTTCCTGGTATTCGATGGCGTGCTGCACACCACGCCGGCCAGCGCCTCGATCCTGGCCGGCATTACGCGCGATACGCTGAAGACGCTGGCCCGCGAAGACGGCATCGAAGTGGTCGAACGCGACATCCCGCGCGAATATCTCTACCTCGCCGACGAAATCCTGATGTGCGGCACGGCCGCCGAAATCACGCCGATCCGTTCGGTCGACGGCAAGCAGGTTGGCGCAGGCAAGGCCGGCAGGGTAACCCGCCGTCTGCAGGAGCTGTTCTTCGGTCTGTTCGACGGCCGCACCAACGATCGCTGGGGCTGGCTGGAACCGGTGTGATTCCTAGAATCGAGGGATGAGGGTCAAAGGCTCGCGCTGAACGAGCCAGCTTCGTATTTCTCGCCTCTCCACCCTATCCTCCGAATACGATGCAGGCGATCGCGCCATTGGCATCACTGCGCGGACGCATGGATACGTCCCAGCCGTAGAGCTCGCAAAGGCGACGAACAATCGCCAGACCCAGACCGGCGCCGCTGCCGCCGGCGCCTTCACCACGAACGCCGCGCTGAAATAGCCGCTCGGCATCTTCCGGCTTGATACCCGGGCCCGTGTCGATCACCTCGATGCGTCCCTTGCCCACCTCCACCCGCACGCTACCTTCCAGCGTGTATTTGATCGCGTTGCCGATCAGGTTGGTCAGCGCCACGGACAGCACCGACGCCGGCGCATTCACGGTAACCGTATCGTTAACGCTGAGCTCGATCTCGATCGGCTTGCCGCGCATCTGCGGCCGCTGGCTTTCGATGACGTCGGAGGCGACTTTGCCCACCTCGGTCGTTTCGCCGCGCGTGGGCCCGCGCCGCTCGGCGCGAGAGAGCAAGAGCAGCGCCTCGATCAGCTCGGTCGCCTGCCGCGACGCCCGCTCA
Organism: uncultured Rhodanobacter sp.; assembly: GCA_903827735.1. Classification (GTDB taxonomy): domain Bacteria; phylum Pseudomonadota; class Gammaproteobacteria; order Xanthomonadales; family Rhodanobacteraceae; genus Rhodanobacter. Next base: position 5,362 of record CAIKJM010000022.1, read on the forward strand.
ATGCGCTTCAAACGTTCGCTGATTTTCTCGGTGAGGTCAGGCGATCCTTGCAGCAGTTCCGTCGTGCTGGCGATCACCGCCAATGGCGTGCGCAGCTCGTGACTGACATCGGAGTTGAATTCACGATCGCGCTCGACCATGGCGGTAAGACGCTCGGAATATTCGTCCAGCGCACGCGCGAGTTCACCAACCTCGTCGTCGGCGAAATGCACAGCCAACGGCTCGGCCTTGCCTGCTTTGCGAAAACCTCTCAAACGTTGCGCTAGTTCAGTGACAGGTTTGAGAACTTTGCGCGAGAGCCATAGGCCAATGCCCAGTGAGAGAAGGCTAAAAATGATCACCGCGCCGACAAGCGACGTTATCAGCTGCCGCTTTCCAAGATCCTCGCGACCAATGTCGTAGCTGAGAAACGCAATTAGCCCATATTTTCGAGATACCGCCAGCTTGTAATGAGCAGGGTGACCCTGCTCACCTTGGTTTTGCATGTCATAAACGCCTGGCGCTAAATTTTGCCACGCCAGGGGGGCTTTGTAGATCGTGCGATCGCTCCATAACCAAGCATCGATTAACTCGGATTTGAGCGGCTGGTCTGGATTTTCGTGCTTATTTTCAACAGCCTGGTTAACGTCACTTTCGAGGCTTGCGGTAATGAGCTGGTTCTCAACCCTGGCGCGCACGTACAACGCCGCCACGGCAAAGGTCGCGCTGAGGCCAAAGCCGAACAGCGCGAACGAGACGATCAATCGAAAACGAAGCTTACGCCTGGACTGCATCCGGCTCGACCATCCGATAGCCAATGCCGTGGCGCGTATGAATTAGCGGCTTCTCAAACGGCTTGTCGATCGCCGCGCGCAGGCCATGGATATGCACGCGCAGAGAGTCGCTGTCGGGCAGCTCCTCCCCCCATACCCGCTGCTCCAGATCCTGGCGCGTGACCACCGACGGGCTGGCCTCCATCAACGCCTGCAGCAGTTTCAGGCCGATCGGGTTGAGCTGGATCGACTTGCCTTCGCGGTTCACCGTCAACGTATCGAGGTTGAAGGTGAGGTCGGCCACTTTCAGCACGCGGCTCTGCGGGCCCTTGCCGCGACGCGCCAGCACTTCGAGCCGCGCGGCGATTTCCTGCAGCGCGAACGGCTTGGTCATGTAGTCGTCGGCACCGGATTCGAAACCGATCAGCTTCTGCTCCAGTGCGTCGCGCGCCGTCAGCATCAGAATCGGAGTCTGCTTGTGCGCCTCGTGGCGCAGCTTGCGGGCCACTTCCAGACCGTCCATGCCGGGCAAGGTGAGATCCAGCACGATCACATCAAAGTCGTGTACCACGGCCAGGTGCAGTCCGGTGACGCCGTCGCCGGCGAAATCGACCACGTGGCCGCGGTCTTCCAGATAATCGCCGATGTTGGTCGCGATATCGCTATTGTCTTCGATCACCAGAACGCGCATGCATCACTCCTGCGCAGCCGTTGCACGGAACGGCTGAGGCTGCAAGCTTAACAAGCTTGCATGAGGGAATCTCGTCAATTGCAGCACCAAACTGAACGCCACGCCGCGCGGGCAAGAAAAAGGCCCAGATGCGCGACTTACCGTCGCTTCACCTGGGCCCAAACTACCGCCCCGATACCGTCATCAGTTGGCATATTGCTCGAGAAGCGGGCAGGCCGAGCCGATCAACAGTAGAGTGTTTATAGATGGTCGGGAGTTAGGGAGGGGTTAACTGAAAGTTTTAGCCCTCACCGCTCGGGATAACGCTCCCCGAGCCTCATCCTTAGTTTTCACTAGGGTTTTTACTAGACGACACGTCGTTTTCTTTGACGCTATTTGGCCGAGATTGCTTTCAGGCCAACGGCAAGCATTCGAACCAGTGGTGATTTGGCTTCTCAACAATGC
>CAIKJM010000023.1 GCA_903827735.1 uncultured Rhodanobacter sp.
CCGCCTCGCGCACGATGCGGGCGCGATCCTGCGGCGCGCTGCGCAGGATGTAATAACCGAGCGAGCTATCAGGCTGAAGCGGATAGAACGTGCTGGCATAGGATCGCTGCGTACTATGCACGCTGGCCTGCGGGCGCACCACGTCGGCCACCACACCAACGACGGTGTAGTAATAGGGCTTGGAATAAATTGACTGACCCAGCGCCGACTTGCCCGGCCACAGCTGTCTGGCCAGACTTTCGGTAACCAGAACAACATGTGTGGAAGGCAGGGCCGACCCGCCCAGCGTGCTGTCGGCGTATTCGTCAACGTTGAAAAAGCGCCCCTGCTTCAGCTGCAGACCAAGCGCCTGATCCGCGCCGGTACCGAGAAAATACAGCGACACGCCAAACGTATTTTTGTCGGTCATGGCCGCATCCGATTTGATGCCGAAACTCCAGCCCCAGTTGTTTCTGCTGAGCGGCAACGTGCTTGCTACGCCCACGGCCTGAACACCGGCGATGCTGCGCAGCGCGGCGAGATTACGCGGTATGTCGCTGGCCGCGAGCTTGGGGTCGGTGCCGTTCAATACGACGACGGAGAGTCCCTTCTCATCGATGGCGTTGGTTATCCGAATGTCGGCCACGCGCTTGCCGATCATGAAAACGGCGTTGCACAACACGGCGCATGCCAGCGCAATTTCCAGCACGATCAGGATGGCTGGAATGCGGTGCTTGCGCAGGCTGGCAAAAATCGGGCGAATTTCCATGTGAGCTTCCTTGAAGAGTGCGGCAGTCGATGGCCGCTTTCACGCGCAGGAAAAAAATTATCAACTGGCTTTCAATTGCGGAGCGGGCGCCAGCACGCAGGCGCGCCAAGCGGGCAGCAGCCCGGCGATCAGACTGGCCACGATAGCCACCACGAAGGTAAACGCGAACATCGTCAGATCCAGGCGCGCAAGGCCGGCGTACTCGGCCGGCTGATGACGAATACCCAGCAGACCCAGCTCGGCAAACAGCAGTCCAAGCAAGCCACCGGCCAGCCCGACGATGCCCGCCTCCACCATGAACTGCGCGAAAATCGTGCGCTGCGTGGCGCCCAGCGCGCGGCGCACGCCAATCTCCTGTGAGCGACGCAGGCATTTGGCCAGCAGCAGGCCGACCGTGTTGATCACGCAGATCAGCAGAAAACCGAAAGCCAGTCCCGCCTGCAGGCGCACATCGTCAGGCACTACTTGCTCGTCGCGCAGCCATTGCATCAAATCCGGCAGAGCGGTGTCCGGACGATGAAAACGGCCAAGCGCAATCTGCTGCCTGGCGTAGTTGGCGAGAAACGCTTTGTAGTCAGCCACGGCCGCGCCGTTATCCAGCTGCACCCACATACCCAGCCAGATGCATGGCGCCGTTTCCAGATTCTTGATGTCCTTGATCACATCGAAGCAATTGGTGTTGCCCGCTGCCATGTCTGCAGCGCGAGCGGACTGCAGTGGCAGGAACACCGCATCGCCATCGCCATAGCTGCGGCCGCCAAGGTCCTGCGCGTAGAAACGCGGCTGCGGCGCCCAGTGCTTCAACACACCGACGATACGAAAATCGTGGTCGTTGACGCGCAACGTTTTACCCACGCTGTTGGCACCCTCAAACAACTTGTCGTTGAGAAAGTCGGCAATCACCACCACGCGCGCACGGCTTTCATCATCAGCTTCGGTCCAGCCGCCGCCGTACTGAAACGGCGCATCGAACATGCCGAAGAAATCCGACGTCGTCATCACGCCATCGCTGTAGAACGGATGCGTGTTGGCTCGGGCCGGTGCAATCTTGGCCCCGGTCATGGCCATCACCGCCTGATGCGTGGCCTTGCGCGCATGCAGCAGGTTCATCGCATCGGTGTAGGTCATGGTCGTCTGCGGTTTGGTTTCTCCTTCGACATAGCCGTCCATCGAAAAGGGATCGACCTGCGGATAAAACAGCTGCGCGCTCTTCTGCGGCAGCGGATCACCCGACAGCAGCTTCAGCACCGTCAGCGTGGTGATGCAGGCGCCGATGCCCAGCCCCAGCGCTAGCACCATCAGCGTCGTCAGCACCTTGTTGCGTTTGAGGCTGCGCAGCGCGAGTTCCAGGTAGTAGGCAAACATGGTCAGGCTCCGATGAGAGGCGAGGTATGAGGGGCGGGTTGCGAGGGGTGGAGCGCAAAACCACAACATTCGGCGATAGGCACCAGCGTGCCGCCCTCGAGCCAAACGGCCCGCGTGTCGTCCCTGCGCTTCATCCCACGCTCCTCGTTGCTTCGACCGGCGGCACGGCGGCAGCACGCAGCGCCGGGCCGAGCACCGCCAGCTGGCCGATGACGTACAGACTCAGCGCGCCGATCGGCAGGTAGTAGAGCGGCAGCCGCGGCAATTCGTAGTGCTGCATCAACAGCAGGTTGATCGCGAAGGCCAGCACCATGCCCAGCACGATGCCGCCGCTCACGATGAGAAAATTTTCGGTCTGGAAGTAAGAAAGGATGTCGCTGCGTGTGGCGCCGAGTGCTCGCCGCACACCGATCTGCCGCCGGCGCTGCTGCACCCAGAAACTGGCCAGGCCGACGATGCCCAGGGCGGTCACCAGCAGCAGGGCGCAGATCACGCCGAGCAGAATGCCGGACATCAACCGATCCTGACGAAAATACGTTTCGCGCAGCGTGCCGAGGGTCTGGCTGTTCTTGCTGTCCACCACCGCATCGGGCGCGATGCTGGCCATCGCGGCGCGGGCATCGCGCAATACGCGTGGCAACTCCGTCGGCGCGGCGTGCAGCAGATACGTGCCGGCCAGCTGGCGGCCCGCTTGTGCCGGCACGTACACCGACCAATCGATCGTGCTGGGCCCACCCTCGCCGCCCCATGGGCGAGCCAAGTGCGCCAGCACGCCGCCCACGCGAAAGTGGAACTTGTCGGTCCAGAATTCCTTGCCCAACGGATCGGTACCCGGCCACAGATGGTCGGCCAGCGCGCGCGTGACCCAGACCGTGGCGTTTTCAGGAACGAAGCTATCGAGTGGCTGCGCGTCGCTAGCCATCGGCAGGCTGCCAGCGACGAGCTTCAGCCCCAACGCTTTGAAAGAGCCTGGACCGCCGACATAAAAATCCACGATGCCAGCGAAATGCTTGCCGGCGGCATCGGTAGAAATGCCTGCGGTACCCGCGTGGTCACCGAACGGCACGGCATTGATCACGTTGACTGACTGCACGCCGGGAAGTTTCGCCAGGCCGCTGAGCACCCGGGCGTTGAGGTCGACACTGCTGGCCGGGTCGTAGCCCGTCAGCTTCACCGCAGCCAGAGCGCTCTCGTCGACACCGCTGTCGACATGCGTATGCTGGACTCGGCTGATGATCAGGAAACAGGCGTTGCACAGCACGGCACAGGCCAGCGCGATCTCCAGCGCGAGCAGCACGGTGGCCAGGCGATGTTTGCGCAGGGCGGCAATAATGGGCTGGATCTGCATGGCTCAAATCCTCACAGCGTCTTGAGTTGAAGCGCCGGCACAATGCGGCTGGCACGCAGCGCCGGCAGCACTCCGGCGAGCAGGCTGGCGGCGATCGCCAGGGCGAAGGTCAGCCCGAACATCGATGGATCCAGATGAATCAGGTCGGCGTATTCGACCGGCTGGCGGCGAATCAGCCATAGTCCGAGCAGCGTCAGCAGCAGGCCACCGAGGCCGCCCAACAAACCGATCATTCCGGCTTCGACCAAACACTGTGCAAACACCGCCATTCGGCTGGCTCCCAGCGCGCGGCGTACGCCGATTTCGCCAGCGCGCCGCAGAAACTTCGCCAGCAGCAGGCCAATGGTGTTGAACAGACAAATCGCCAGAAACGCGAACGCCAGCCACGTCTGCAGGCGCACGTCGCTGGGCACCACGCGGTTGAAATCCAGCCATTGCATCAGGTCGAACATGCGCGTGTTGTCGGCGCGCGCAAAGCGGCCCAGAGCCTTCTGCTGCTCGGCATAAGCCGCCAGATAATCCCGGTAGCCACTCACCTTGCCTGCGCTGCCCAGTTGCACCCACAGGGCCACCCACACGCAGGTCGAGTTCTGCAACTTCACGCCCGGATCCAGCGCGCTCCAGCAGGTGAAGGGATTGAACCCGCCATCGTTGACTTCCAGCGAACTGAAGAACGGCATGAACACGTCCTCCGGCCGATTGTAAAAGCTGGCCGTATCGCCGTCGGAAAAACGGCCACCCACCACCTCGTAGAACTGCGGCGACGGGCGCCACGGCGCCAGGACGCCGACGATGCGCACATCGGTATCCTTCAGCCGCAAGGTACGACCCACGCTGTTACTTCCCTGAAACAGCTTGTTGTTGAGATCCGCCGAGATCACCGCCACCCTTGCATGCCTGGCATCGTCCTGCGCCGTCCACGCGTTGCCGTATTGCAACGGCACGGCAAACATTGGGAAAAAGTCGGTGGTGGTCGACAGCATCTGCGCCATCAAGGCCGGCTGGTTCACCGTTGGCGCGGTCAGTCGCAACGCACTGACGGTAATTAGCGCCTGTCGATCGGCCCGCTGCGCACTCCAAAGATCGACAGCCGAGTGGTAGTCCATCATGTCGTAAGGGTGCGAATGCGGATTGAAATGGCTGGTCGGATCCACCTGTGGATAAAAAATGTGTTGGCTGCGGCCCGGCAGCGGATCGCCGGACAACAGATGCATCACCGTCAACGTCGTCATGCTCGCGCCAATGCCGACAGCAATCGCCAGCACCATCAGCGCGGTGAGCACCGGGCTGCGCCTCAGGCTGCGCAGTGCAAGGTCCATGTAGTAGGCAAACATTATTGGACACCCGTGGCTAGCGAGGGACGAAGGGCGAGTAGCGAGGGCGCCAGTCCACAAGATAGACGCAAGCCATACATTAGGAGAAAGCCACCAGCTCGCCTCACGAATTGTTCCTCGAAAATACTTTTCATCACACGCTCCTTGTTGCTACGACCGGCGGCACGGCAGCCGCGCGCAAGGCCGGGCCAAGTACGGCTAGCTGCCCGATCATCCAAAGCGCTATCGCTCCGACGGGGAAATAGACGGCCGGGAGCCGCGGCAGTTCGTAGTGCTTCATCAGGAACAGGTTGATGCCGAAGGCGAGCACCATGCCGATGACAATCCCGATGGTCGCCAGCAGAAAATTTTCGGTCTGGAAGTAATGCAGGATGTTGGCGCGGGTGGCTCCCAGCGCGCGGCGCACGCCGATCTGTCGACGGCGCTGCGCGACCCAGAAGCTGGCGAGCCCGACGATGCCGAGTGCCGTGACAATCAACAGCGCTGCAACGACACCGGTAAGAATGCCGGCCATCGCGCGGTCGTTGGCGAAGAACGCGCGGCGCACGTCGTCATACGTGCCTTTTTGCAGTACGACGCGGCGGGGATCAATCTGCTTGAGCTTGGCGAGCGCAGCGCCAAGCACCTGCGCTCGATCCTGCGGCGCGCAGCGAATCACGTAACGGGCGCCCGAAGTCAGGTCGACACTGATCGGCATGACCATACTGTAGTCGGCGCCATTCCGGAGACTATCCGATCGCGTCAGACCCGCCAGTACGCCGATCACCCGAAACGGTACACCCTGGCCGAAGTAAATGGTTTTCCCCAGCGCTCCCTGTCCCGGCCACAATCGTTCGGCCATCGCCTTCGTGATGATCACTGTCTGCGGGAGACCTTTCAGCTCGCCGCTTTGCAGAGCGGCCGTGGCGGTGGTTAGATCGACGTACTCGCCTGGCTGGAAGTCCCGGCCCTCAACCAACTTCAAGCCCAGTGTGGGCAACAGGTTCTGGCCGAAGAAGTTACTGGCGCTAAGGGTGCGTTGCTTTTGGCGTGCATCGAGCATGACGTCGCTGTTCGGGCCGCCCATGGCGAACGGCAGCGAAATGCTCAACGCCACCTGTTGCACACCGGGAATCTGGCGCAAGGCGGCCAAATCCGTTTGCGCACGCGCGGTGGCGTCCGGTCGGTTGCTGATATAGGCCACCTTGATCTGTACTAGATTGTGCTCATCGATGCCGCTAGGCATGTCCATGCGCTGCAGCCGCTGACCGATCAGGAACACCGCGTTACACACGATCGCGCAGGTCAGCGCGATCTGCATAATCAGCAACCACGCAGTGATTTTGTGCCGGCGCAGCGTGGAGAGAATCGGCAGGATGTCCATCTCAGGTGCTCTTGAGTTGCAAGGCGGGCGTGACTTGGCAAGCGCGCCAGGCCGGCAAAAGACCAGCCAGCAGGCTCGCACCGATGGCCAGCAGAAAAGTCATCAGCAGCATCGTCGGGTCGAGGTGGGCCAATGCCGCATAGCTAGCCGGTTGTCGGCGCACCAGCCATAGCCCGAACAGAGCCAGCAGCAAACCACCTATGCCGCCAGCAAACCCGACCACGCCCGACTCCACCAAGAGTTGCGCAAACAGTGCGCGCTTTGATGCACCTAGCGCGCGTCGCACGCCAAGCTCACCCGAGCGACGAAGAAACTTCGCCAGCATCAGGCCGACCGTGTTGACCAGGCACACCACAAGAAAACCCAAGGCCAACCAGTTCTGCAAACGCACGTCATCCGGCACCACCATGTTGTAGTCCAGCCACTGCATGACATTGCGCAGCTGTACATTCGGTGGTCGCTGGAAACGGCCTAGCGCTTTTTGCTCCTGCGAGTAATGCACGAGAAACGAACTGTACGCAGCGACCTGGGCCGGACTGTCCAACTGCACCCAGAACTGCAACCAAGTGCAAGGCGCGCTGTGATCTATACGCTTGCCACCTCCCCCATTGCCCCAGCAGTCAACGCTGCCGTCATGGTCGTATCCCACGTCCTGGGAGGTGGATAGCGGCATGTAGACGCCTTCATTCTCGCCGTAATCGGTTTCGTTTAGATCGTAGAAATGGGGCGTTGGGTGCCAGTTGCCGAGCACTCCGATGATGCGGAACGACGTATCACCCAATTGCAGCATCTGCCCAGTGCTGTCCTTGCTGCCGAACAGTTTGTCGTTGAGCTGGCTGCTGATGACCAACACGCGAGCGCTGCTGTCGTCTTCGCTAGCGCTCCAGCCACGACCGTAGAGAAACGGCACGTCGAACATTGGGAAAAAATCGGCAGTGGTATAGCGAGCGCCCTCGTAAAATGGATCCTGCGTGGACTGTGCCGGCTGCACAGCGACCGTGCCACCGGTCATCAACGCTTGACGGTCGGCGCGCTTTGCACGCAGCAAATTCATACCGTCGATCCAACTCACCTGTGCCTCAGCTTCCGACTTGCCAGGTAAATAACCGGTAAGGTCGCGCGGATCGATCTGCGGGTAATAGAGCTGCCCGCTCTTACCCGGCAGCGGATCACCCGACAGCACGTGCAGCACGGTCAGCGTGGTCATGCTCGCGCCGATGCCCAACGCAATCGCCAGCACCATCAAAGCGGTGAGGGCCTTGTTGCGGTTAAGACTGCGAATGGCTAGACCGAGGTAATAGTTGAACATGATCGGGGGCCGGCTAGGGATGAGGCGCGACAAGGAAAAGCAAGGGACGGAGTCGGTTCGACGAGTAACACGAGCCATTGAGGGGCGCGCGACGAGTCGCGAGGGTGCAGGTCCGAGAGATAACTCCAAGCCACACGGCGTAGGTTGGCGGTGAGCGCAAGCGACTGTTGAGGCGGTACGCCGAAACGAACATTCGCAAAGCGAATGGCCCGAAGGGCAAGCCGCCGCAGCGGCTTGTAACCCCAACATGCATGGTTATTCGAAGTAGGGGTTCGCATGCGCTCACCGCCAACCTACGTCCTTCCCCCTCGCCCC
>CAIKJM010000024.1 GCA_903827735.1 uncultured Rhodanobacter sp.
AGCGCCTGCTTGTGCGGGAAGTACTGATACATCGTGCCCACGGACACGCCGGCGCGTTGCGCCACACGTGTCGTGGTGAGTCGGGCGATGCCGTCGGACAGCAGAACCTGAATAGTCGCCTCGTGAATCGCCGTCACCGTCGCCGTCGAGCGCGCCTGACGCGGCGATTTACGAGGCTTGAGCGCGTCGGTGGGCACGACTGGCATATGCGAATGTAAAAGCCGAAGGATAGTTCGCATATCACAGCACAGCACCACACTCCCACTCACCATCCGCAGGACACTCCATGAACACAGCAGATCGCCGTATCGCCCTGATCACCGGCGCCAACAAGGGCATCGGCCTGGAAGTCGCGCGGCAGCTTGGCAAGGCCGGCCACCACATCCTGCTCGGCGCCCGCGATGACGCGCGTGGCCGCCAGGCCGAGAAGGCCCTGCGGGACGAAGGCATTGCCGTGCGCTTTGTCGCCATCGATCTTTCCGATAGCGCATCGCTTCGTGCCGCCGCGGCCGATATCGAAGCCAACGAGGGCCGCATCGATATCCTGGTCAACAACGCCGGCGTCGCGATACAGGGCGACGGGCTTCCCGGTACCACCGACCTCGACGTCGTACGGCGCACGTTCGAAACCAATTTTTTCGGCACCGTCGCGGTGACCCAGGCGCTGTTACCACTGGTGAAAAAATCCCGCGCTGGCCGCATCGTCAACGTGTCCAGTGGCCTCGGCTCGATCGCGCTCAACGCCGACCCGAACTGGGATTACGCCGCGGTCAAACTGATCGGCTACAACGGCTCGAAGGCCGCGCTGAACATGTTCACCGTACTGCTCGCCGCCGAGCTCAAGGACACCGGCATCAAGGTCAACGCGGTCAACCCGGGCTACACCGCCACCGACCTCAACGGCAACAGCGGCCACCAGTCGATCGAGGAAGGCGCCGCCGAAACCGTACGTATGGCGCAGATTCCCGACGATGGCCCGACCGGCGGATTTACCAGCACGGAAGGCGTTGAACCGTGGTAATGGATGATCGGGCGCCCTAAGGAACCGCGGTCGAAACGCATCTCTCATTCCATCGACGATGGGGAGAGAAAGCGCAGGACGCGGTTTACTGAGATGGGCAAGCTGCGACTGTGACGTTTGGCGCGGCATGGAAAGTTTTTGCCAATGTTTTATTTCTGCGTCGCTTTCCATGTCCAGCGTCCGCTGCTGATCAAATGCTTAGGGCCGCGGCTTTTTTGCCGACGCTGCATCGGCCCGTTCCTTCGCCAGCTGTGCCTCAAAAGTTTCGCGCGAGTCGTTCGCGTACGTGCGGCACAGCGTGGGGTCGATCAGCGCAGTTACGTCGCCTTGATCGCGCTTCGCCACACGCGCCCAGAAATCGACCATCTCCGGATGCGGTGCGAGCGCGATGTCGCAAGGCAGCGCAGCCACCATCGCAAAGCTGGTGCGGAAATCCTCGACGGCATTGGGATATTTCGCGTTACCGATCAGCTGGAAATCCGGCGCCGACAGGCTGCCGATGTCGACCATAGGCAAGCAGCGCATGCCGTCGCAGGAGGTCCATGTCCAGGTCGTATTGCCTTTGGTGTGGCCCGGCGTCGAGTGCGCCGTCAGCAGCAGATCGCCCAGGCGTAGCTGCTCGCCGTTAGTCACCGTGAGAGTCACCTGCACTCGCGGAAACTCGAATCGATCGCCGTACTCCGGATCGTCGTGACCACCGCGCGCCAGCAGCGCGGCATCCGCAGCACCCGCGATCACCTGCGCGCCCGTGTCGCGTGCGAGCTGCGCGATGCCGCCGGCATGATCGCAATGCGCGTGCGAATTGAGTATCCATCGGATGTCGCGCAGCTCGATGCCCAGCGCGCGGATATTCGCTTCGATCAACGCCGCATCCTGCGGCACGCCGCCATCGATCAGAACGTCACCCGTCGGCGCGGTGATAAGGAATACGCCGAGACCGCGTGGCCCGACGAACCAGGTATTGCCATAGATTTGAAACGGCGCCTGCGCCGCCGTCCAGGTCGGATCGTTCGCGCACGAGCGTTCGCTCGCGGTGTTTGCTTGCTCTGCCGATTGCGTCTTCGCATGCGCACTTGGTGCGATCAAACCGGTCACAAAAATCGCCACTAGCGATGCGCGCACGCTGCACTCCATTGGTGGAAAGGTGCAGCATCCATGCTTCGCGTGACTCGCCGGGGACACGACGCGGGCATTTTGCGGGCGACCGGGCCGAGGATGATTCCTCGATTACGTTAGCTGAGTACGCCGATTCCCAGCTCCCGCTCGGCATCCTGCACCGGCGCACCGACATGCTCCCGCGCGTAATGCGTCGGCGGCTGGCCGACGTGGCGGGTGAAGGCGACGCTGAAGGTGCTGGCGGAGCTGTAGCCGATCCGTTCGGCGATGGCGGCGACGCCGGTTTCGTTTTTCCGCAGCAGATGCTTGGCCAGGGCCATGCGCCACGCGAGCAGGTAGGCCATCGGCGTGACGCCGACCGTGCGGTTGAAGCGTTCGAAGAACGCCGAGCGCGACAGCGCAGCTTCGCTGGCCAGCTGCGCCACCGTCCAGCTGCGATCGGGCTGCGCGTGCATGGCGCGGATGGCCAGGGCGAGGCGATCGTCGGCGAGGCCGCGCACCAGGCCGGACGAGGCGGCGGTGTCGGCGTTCAAGCGCAGCGCTTCGATCAGCAGCACCTCGAGCAGCCGCGCCAGCACCACGTCGCGCGCGGGCCGCTGCTCGCGCGACTCTTCGCCGACGAGTGTCATCAGCGTTGCCAAACGCGGCTCGCCCCGGATATGCACCAGCCGGGGCAGCAGCGCGACGAGCAGATCGGCATCCGGTGACTCGAAGCTGCAGTGGCCGACCAGCATGCGTAAATCGGCTGGACCGTCCTGGTTGCCGATGAGAAAGACACCGTGGCCCTGCGCCACGGGCAGGCTGTTGAGCCCGGCCGGCGGCGTTTCCAGACTGGACATGGCG
>CAIKJM010000025.1 GCA_903827735.1 uncultured Rhodanobacter sp.
AGCAGGATCTTCCCGCGGTGCTGAAAAAATGGGCAGCTTCGCGCAAAAAGTAACCCGCCGTCAGCCGGCTTTGCGAACGACCTTTTTGGTGATTTTTTTGGCGGCCTTCTTCGCAGGCGAGGCTTTTTTGGCGGCCTTTTTCACAGCGGGTTTGGCAGCGCCGGCGCCCTGTTTTTTGGCCGGTGTGCGCTTGTTGGAGGCGAGGCTTTTTTCCAGCAGCGCCATGAAATCCACCACGTTGGTCGACGTGTCTTCGGAAGCTTCGTCACTTTCGTCGTCAACAGCGGGCGTAACCAAGCCCTTGGACTTCATGCGTTTGGCGATGACTTTCTGCAGCCGCTCACGGAACTCGTCGCGAAAATCACTCGGCTTCCATTCGCCGGACATCGATTCGATCAGCTTCTCCGCCATATCCAGTTCCTTCGGCGCGATTCGATACTTCGATACGTTGCCTTCGGGAATCGTGTATTCCGACACGTCAACCAATTCCTGCGGAAAACGCAGAATCATCAAGATCAGCGCGTGGTCTTTCGGCATCACGGCGGACAGGTACTCGCGCGTGCGGATCACCACGCGCGCGATGCCGATCTTGCCGGTGCGCTTCAGCGTCTCGCGCAGCAGCACATAGCCCTTCTCGGCTTTCTTGCCCGGCACGAGGATATACGGCTTTTCGTAATACTCCGGGCCAATGGAAGCAGCATCCACGAAGGCCTCCACCTCCACCGCTTCGCGTCCTTCGGATGCGGCGGATTTCAGATCATCCTTTTCCAGCACGACATAGCTTCCCTTCTTGTATTCGAAGGCTTTGACGATGTCTTTCCACGGCACTTCGTCGCCGGTTTCCGCGTTGACGCGCTCGTAGCGAATCGGCGTTTTGCTGCGGCTGTCGAGCATTCGAAAATGCAGGTCGACGGTGCGTGAGCCGGTCATCAGAGAGACCGGCACGTTCAACAGTCCAAACGACAAGGTACCGGTCCAGATGGGACGTGCCATGGCCTATCTCCGCAGGGTGTCCCGCCAGTTAAAGGACAAGCGCGTGAACCGGCTGTGACATGCGAAACCTACACGCCCGGCTACTCGTCAAGGCGGCCCGTAGCCGGGAGTACGGCAGATCTTTGGCTCAAACGGAGTAGCGCTCCAGCCAGTGCGCGTAAGGCGCCGGCAGCGTCCACGACGGGCGCTCGACGCCCAGCGCAAACGCTGCCTTGTACGGCCAGTGCGGATCGGCCAGATGCGCGCGGCCGATCATCACCAGATCGAGCTGGTTGTTCTGCACCGCCGCTTGCGCCAGCTCCGGCGTGCCGAAGCCCCATGCCGACGACACCGGCAGGCCGGCTTCGCGACGCACGCGCTCGGCGATCGGTGCCAACAGCGCCGGCGCCCACGGAATCTTGGCCGACGGCGTGGAGAAGCCGATGCTGACGCTGAGCATGTCCAATCCGCGCTGCTTCAGACCCCTGGTCAGCTCGATCGACTCGGCCAGGGTCTCTTCGTCGCGCCCGTCGTATTCGATCACGCCGAAGCGCGCCGTCAAGGGCAGATGCTCGGGCCACACTTCACGCACAGCAGCGAGGGTTTCCAGCAGAAAACGGCTGCGGTTTTCCAGGCTGCCGCCGTAGCTGTCGTCGCGCTGATTGGAGTGCGTCGAGAAGAAGCTCTG
>CAIKJM010000026.1 GCA_903827735.1 uncultured Rhodanobacter sp.
CATATCGCTGAAAAATTCCACGATGCCGGTGCGGATGCTGTCGGCCAGCACGTGCGTTCGCAGCCAGTCGGGGTCACTCGCTTCCTGCTGAGCCCGATAGGCGCGTTGCGGATGCACGAAGGTCGGTGCGGGCCACGGCGGCGCGGCCGGATGCGCCACGATATAGCGATTGACGTCGCGTAGATGGGTCAGCGGTACCGAGCGGCGGTGGTTCCAGAACAGCAGAAAACTATCTGCCATCGCCTTGGCGGCTGGCCCGCCGACCAGCACGTCGCGATCGACGTAGTCGAAGTCGTCGTCCCAGTCGAAGTAGCGGTTTTCGTAGTTACGCCCGCCGGTTATGCCGGCGCTGTCATCGACCAGCAGCACCTTGTTGTGCATGCGCTGGTTGAATTTGAAGAAGCAACAGGCGATGCCGGCCGCCCATTGCAGCGGTGAGGTGTGGGCGTCATGGAAGGTCGGGTTGTACAGGCGAACTTCCAGATTCGGACTGACCCGCGCCAGCCGGTTGAGCACGGCCATGTCGTCGAATGAGGAAAGCTGGTCGGCCAGGATGCGTACCTGCACGCCGCGCCGGGCCGCCTGCACCAGCGCGTCGAGCATGAGTTGTCCGACGTCATCCTGATCCCAGATGTACGTCTGCACGTCGATGGAATACCGTGCGGCACGAATCAGGCTGAGCCGCGCCACCATCGCCGCTTCGCTGTCGTTGAGCAAGCTCACGATGTGCACGGGCTGCTGCAGCGTGGATGCGGCGACGGCATCGGTCGCGGCGTCCAACAGCGGCGACGGCGCGGCGCAGTGGTCAGGTCGATCGCAGCTCGCGCGCGTGTCGACGGTCGCGGCGACGACGGCGTCGGCGCGGCGAATTTGCGCTTTCGACGCGACACAGCCCTGCAGCAGCAAGGCCGCAGCGAGCAGAGCCGGGAAAAAGATCGAGCGCGGAGACATGTGTCCGCATGATACGGGTTGTCGGCGTCAGTTCGGCGTATGTTCGAGTGCGATCAGCAGGCCTAGCTGCACTTGATCGGAGAGCGCGGTTCGATGCGCCGCCATGCCGAAGGCGCTGCGCGACAGCGAGCCGCGCGCTTCAATCAGGCAGGTCTGCTGTTCGCTCGGCGTGCAATGGGCCGGCAGCAGCTCAAAGCGCATCGGCTGCGTGACGCCGCGCAAGGTCAGCTGCCCCTGCAGCACGCCGCCGGTGGTGAGCATGCTGAAGGTGATCGGCTGGGATAAAAAGTGGATCGTGGGATATTGCAGGGCATCGAAAAAATCCGGCGCCATGACCCAGCGGCGCAGCCGGTCGGAGGCCATGCGAATGCTGCTCGCGGTGATGCGCGCATCGACCGTGGCCAGGCCATGATCGTCGAGCTTTACCTCGCCGGCGATCTGGGTAAAGCGTCCGGTGATGGTTTGCAACCACAGCAGTCGGACGCCGAATTCGGCATCCGAGCGCGCTGAATTGATGCGGTAATCCATCGCATGCGCGGTCGGCGCAGCCAGTGCTTGCGCCGCAAAAAGCAGCGACGCCATCACGGAGGCGGTGGCAAAGGAATGAGTCACGGTGACCAGAAAGCATCCAGCCTGGCGTTGCCCGGCTCCAGTGCGCCGTTCAGATGCAGCACGGCCAGCGCGCCCGGCGGCATGCCGCGGTATTCGTCCGAACGGCCCTCGACCAACAGCGCCACCAGCCGCTCGATGCCGGGGTTGTGGCCGACCAGCATCACGGTGTCGGCGTCGCCGTGTTGGTCCAGCAGGGCCAGCAATTCGCCGGGCGAGGCGTCGTAAATCTCGCTCGCCAACTGCGGTGCGGGCGCGTTGTTGATGGCGGCCAACGCCAGCCTGGCGGTTTCGTCGGTGCGGCGGCTGGGCGAACACAGCACGCGGTCGGGGTGGGCGCCGTGTCCGGCCAGCCAGCGCCCGGCGGCCTGGGCTTCCTGTTCGCCGCGCGCGCTGAGCGAGCGTTGCTGGTCGTCACCGGCCTTGTCTATGGGTACGGCTTCGGCATGTCGCAGCAGAATGAGTTCTTGCATGGTGCACTCCGTCGGGTGATGACGCGCCGCTGGCGCGCGGGCTGCCGCAAGGGCTAATGCAGGCAGCGGAAAGCAATGGTGACCGGCCTCTCACGGGTGGCGCTTGATCCACCGCAGCAGGGCTTTCCAGTCCTGTTGGTGGTTGCGCACCTGTTCGGATTGATAATCGAAGATGCCCTTGCCCAGCGCGCTCAACAGCACATAGGCCTGGCTGTCGCGCAGCTGCGCGGCGATCGGAAAAGGGGATTGCTCGGCGAGCTGGGCGACCGCGTCCTGGCTGGCATGGGTCCACGGTTTGAGCCGATTGGCGATCAGGGCCACGGGCAGCTTGCCGCGGCGAATGCGGTTGATCTTCTGCAGCTCTTCGATGAAACCGAGCGTGGCGTGCAGGTCGAAAGACGACGGCAATACCGGCACCAGCAGCACGTTGGCGGTGTCGAGGTAAGGTTCAAGCTCGCGCTCGCCGACGCCGGCCGGCGTGTCGATCAGCAACTGCTGCGTGTCGGCGGGGACCTTTTGCAGGGCCTTTTTGCCGCCTTCGATGGCCAGCACTCCAGGTACGTTGTCCGGCCGCAGCGTGGCCCAGCGAAAGCTGGAGCCCTGGCGATCGGCATCGATGATGGCCGTGTGCTGACCCGCCTGCGCCCAGTGCGAAGCCAGCTGGGTTACCAGCGTGCTCTTGCCGCATCCACCCTTGCTGCTTGCCACCAGCGTCGTAAGCATCGACTCACCCCTGCCGCGGAAGGTGGCCCAAGCCTACACGGCTGCGGATGCGGCGCAAAGCTGCGCTGCGACGAGCTCAGCCCTGCGACTTGGACGCGGACGGCGGCTGCCAGTCGGCCGGCGCTTCGGTCGGAATGTTGTTGTCGCGCAGCGCGGTCAGCAGCACGCTCATTTCGGTGCCACCGCGGCGGGCGATGGTCACCAGATGTTGCGCAACGGCTGCGTCATTTTGCGCGCGCGCGAGCAGCCGGCTGAAACTCTGCACCTGCCAGATCAGGCTCAGACGCGCATGCTTGGCGTCTTCCTGCTGCGCCGGATCGTCGGCCAGCACTTCACGCAGGTGCAGCCCGAGCGAGCGGCCCAGCGGGCTGGAACCCCACTCGAGCACCTTGCCCAGTTTTAGGCAGTCAGCCTTGATGGAGGCATCGCTAGCGGCGCTCTCGCACAGCTTAGCGGTCACCTGCAGCACAGGCTGCGGCTGGGCGCTGGCCAGGCCATAGACCAGCACAACCTGCACCCCGGCCGCGCCGCTGGCGTTGGCGCTGTCGTATGTATCGGCCGGCGGCGGCAGGATGCCGACCGAGTTGGCGAGCGCCTTCAGGCTGGTGCCGGCGTAATCCTCGTATAGCTTGGCGTTCGCGGCTTTGTCCAGATCGGCGCGCGCCGCATCCTGCTTCATGCTGCGGGTATCCTCGCCAATCTTGAGCAGCCATACGGCGGCGTTGTCCGGCGCCTGCGTGGTGAGCTGTTCGAGCGCCGACGCATTGGGGCAGGCGTCGGCCTTGCTGTCGCAATCGGCCAGCCGCGTCCAGCTGATGGCCGCCGCGATGTCGGCGGCGCCATCGGCGTGTGCGGCGCGGTCGATCAATCCGTGGAAATTGTTGAACTTGGGCAGGTCGGTCAAAGGCCGAGACAGGATGGCGGCGGCCAGCAGCGGCATAGCATCGGCGCGCGGTGCCAGCACACTGACCAGATCATGCTGGTAGGCCAGCAGCGCCTTGTCGCGCGATGGTGCGGCGGCCGCCGCAGGCGCCGGTTTGGCGTCGTCGGCGGCGAAGGCTGGCGCAAGGGTAAGCGACAGCGCGCAGGTCA
>CAIKJM010000027.1 GCA_903827735.1 uncultured Rhodanobacter sp.
GTGATCATCCGGCTGCGGGTCGAGCCACTGATCGCCACGCTGGCCACCAGCTTTATCTACGGCAGCATGGCGGTCGCGATCGCCGGCGACTCGCCGCCATCGGGATTTCCCGACGCGTTCAATAATCTCGGCGCCGGCGCGATGGCCATTGGCGCATCGTTTCAGCTGCCGTATCAGATCCTGCTGTTCGCCGGTCTGGCGCTGCTGTTCTGGCTTCTGGTGGCGCGCAGCGCGTTCGGACGCAAGCTGGTGACGGTGGGTTACAGCGCAGAAGCAGCGCGCTACTCGGGTATTCGCGTCAACCGCATCCTGGTGGCGGCCTATGTGCTGAGTGGTGCGATGGCCAGCGTCGCCGGCCTGGTGCTTGCCGCGTATTACAGCGCGGTGCGGCCAGACATGGGTGACGTGCTGCTGCTGACTACGATCACGATGGTGGTGCTCGGCGGCGTCAGCATCTTTGGCGGCGAAGGCCACCTGCTGGGCGTGATCCTGGCCGTGCTGCTGCTCGGCTTTCTGCGGCAGGGCATGCTGATTGCCGGCTTCTCCGACATGGTCACGACCATGTTGACCGGCGCCATCCTGATCGTTTCGATCGCGGTGAAAAATCTTTTCGACAGCCGCGGCCTCAGCCTCGGTACCCGAATCCGAGCACTGTTCAAGCGCTCGATCTCGCCCGGCCATGCGTCGTGATCCCACGACCGCACAACGGGTTTCCCTGTAACCAGACGCACAGGAAAAGTCATGACTAACAAGCGCCGCCGCATCACGCTGGCCATCGTTGCCACTCTGCTCGCGCTGGGCACGGGGGCCGTTGCCCAGGCCCAGCAGACGCCGGATATTTCCAAGCGCATCAAGGTCGCCATGGTGCCCAAGCTGGTGGGTCTGTCGGTCTTCAAGGCCAATCAGCAGGGCGCCGAGATGGCGGCCAAGACGCTCAATATCGACTTTCTCTATACCGGTCCGGTCACGGCATCGGCGCAGGGGCAGGTCGATGTGTTCAACAGCCTGATCGCGCGCAAGTTCGATGTGATCACCACCACGTCGAACAACCCGACCCAGCTGGCGCCTGCGCTGCGCCGTGCGATGAAGCAGGGGATAAAGGTGGTTTCCTACGACAGCGACGTAGCGCCCGATGCGCGCGACTTCTTCATCCAGAACACCGCCTACCCGGCCTTCGGCAAGGCGCTGGTGGAGTCGGTCGCGAAGTTTGCCGGCCCGGAAGCGAAGGTCGCGATTCTGTCGTCGACCAAGGATGCGACGATCCAGAACGAGTGGATCAAGGCGGTGAATGCGTATATCGCCGCCACGTATCCGAAGATGAAGATCGTCACCACCGACTACGGCCAGTCCAGCCCATCGCAGTCGCTGACCGCCGGCCTGAATATCCTGCAGGCGCATCCGGAAGTCACGGCGATCATCGCTCCCGATGGCGCGGCCGAAGTCGGTGCGGCCGCAGCGGTGCAAAAACTGGGCAAGACCGGCAAGGTATTTGTCACGGGCTGCTCCGACCCGGATGCCATTCGTCAGTACGTCAAGGCCGGCATCATCAAAGCCAGCCCGCTGTGGGATGAGGTGAAGGAAGGTCAGCTGGTCATGCACGTGGCGCGCCTGGCCGCCAACAATGCGCTGAAGCCGAACGACCATCTGAGCGTGCCGGGCCTGGGCGACTTCGAGGTCAAGAACAAGGTGATCATCTTCAGCGAGCCGCTGGTCTTCACGGCCGAAAACATCGACCAATATAAATTCTGATGTTGCTTTTCCGGCGCGCGCAGCTTCTGCCGCGCCGGCTCCACTACCAAAGGAAATGTTATGAAGCGTGTGATCTTTACGGGCGGCAGCGGCAAGGCGGGCAAGCACGTCGTGCAGGACCTGGTCGACCACGGCTACCGGGTGCTCAATCTGGATACCAAGCCGCTGGACAATCCGGCGGTGCGCACGCTGATCACGGACATCACCGATTCCGGTCAGGTGTTCAACGCGCTGTCTAGTTATACGGGGCTGCACGAGTTCGACGAAAACCTCGAGCCCGAGCCGATCGATGCGATCGTCCATTTTGCGGCTATCCCGCGCATCATGATCGTGCCGGACAACGAGGTGTACCGCATCAATGTGATGGGTACTTACAACATCCTCGAGGCGGCGGCCAAGCTGGGCATCAAGAAGGTGATCATCGCCTCCAGCGAAACCACTTACGGCCTGGTGTTCAACTACACCCACCGCAACCCGGAATATTTCCCGCTCGACGAGGAGTATCCGGTCGACCCGCGCGACAGCTACGCCACCTCGAAAATTTGCAACGAGCGCACCGCGCAGGCGTTTGCCGGCCGCACCGGTTCGGACGTCTATGCGATCCGCATCGGCAACGTGGTCGAGCCGCACGAATACGCGAATTTCCCCGAGTTTTTCGCCAAGCCCGATTTTCGCAAGCGCATCGCGTGGAGCTACATCGACGCCCGCGACCTCGGGCAGATCGTGCGCCTGGCTATCGAAAAGGACGGCCTGGGTTTCCAGATTTTCAACGCCGCCAACAACGACGTCTCGTCGGACCTACCGACCGCTGAACTGCTCAAGCGCTATTACCCCGGCGTGCCGGTCAAGGGCGAGCTCGGCGAGTTCGAGACCCTTCTTTCCAACCGTAAGGCGCGCGAGGTGCTGGGCTTCAAGGAAGACCACAACTGGCGCATGTACGTGAAGTGATTCGCCCTGAGCTGTCCGCACCATTTGAGTAGGAGAAACGCATCATGAGCACCCAGACTACGCTGGTCATCATCCACACCGGTCCGGTGACCGTGCAGCCGCTGGCCTCGCTGGCGCCGGAGCTGTTGCCCGGCGTTCGCATTGTCAATCTGGTCGACGACAGCCTGCTGAAGGATGTGATGGCCGCCGGCCACGTCACGCCGGCCGTGACCAGCCGCCTCGCGCGCTACATGCTGATCGGCCAGGAGATGGGCGCGACCATGATCCTCAACGCCTGCTCGTCGGTGCGCGAGGCCGCCGACGCAGTCAGTCCGCTGTTGAGCGTACCGATGCTGAAGATCGACACGGCGATGGCCGAGGCCGCGGTCGCGCGCGGTACGCGCA
>CAIKJM010000028.1 GCA_903827735.1 uncultured Rhodanobacter sp.
GGTAATCAGCTTGTGATGCATTGCCGGCACCCGATGCTCGCGGATGTCGACGTTGCGACTAGGGTAAACGTCCATATGCCTTTATTTGTCAGAACTGGGAGCCGAGGGCAAGACATGCCGCTCAGCCCCGGTATTTTGCGACTGCAGCACGCCAGAGTCAACGCACAAAATGCTCTTTTGCGGCGAAAGTTGATGCGGTCCGGGGATCTTGGTCACCGACCACGTGCGCCAGCACCTGGCTTCCGCGTCACGGCCAGATATCTAGCGCCGTTAGCTTCAACCTTCGTGCAGAATAAGCCGCTTGACCTGCCAACTGCCCGGAAGCCCATGACCGACGCCGCCAAGATGTATGCCCAGGCCACTGCGGCCTACAACCGGAGGGACTGGCAGGGCGCGTTCAGCCTTGCCGCAAGCGCGTTGCTACAGGCTCCGGATCATGCCGAGCTGCACTATCTGGCCGGCATCTCGGCACTCGCCATGCAGCAGATGCCACCGGCACTGCACCATCTGCAGCGGGCGGTGGATCTGTATCCGCTGCGCGCCGATTACGCGACGCAGTTCGCCAAGGCGCTTTCTACCGTCAACCTTTCCGCGGATGCCACGATCGTGGCCGAATATGCGTTGACGCTGACTCCATTGGATGCGCAGACGCTGGATACGTTGGGGGTGATCTTCACCCGCGCCAACGCCCACGAGCGGGCAACGGCTTTGTACGACCGCGCGGTGGCACTGGCGCCTACGCACCCGAACTACCGCTACAACTTTGCCAAGTCACTGGTCTTCGTCGGCGATATGGATGCTGCCGAACGCGAGCTGGAGGCGTGCATCGGCCTGGCGCCTTCGACCTGGGGCGCACACCTGACCCTGTCGCAGTTGCATAAGCAGAGCCCGAGCAAAAATCATCTGGATCGCCTGCATGCGCTGATTCCAAAAACCCTGGCAAATCACGCCGCGCAGATGAATCTTCATCTCTCGCTGGCAAAGGAATACGAGGATCTGGGCGATTACGCCAAATCGTTCGAGCATCTGGTCGCAGGCAAAAAGGCCGGTGGGGCGAAACGTGGATACACGAGCGCACAGGACGATGCGCTGTTCGATCTGATCATCCGAGCATCGCCACAACCGCAGCCTGCATCGGCAGGTTTTGCCACCGAAGAGCCCATTTTTATTATCGGTATGCCGCGCTCGGGTACTACGCTGGTCGAACGCATCATCTCCAGCCACCCCGACGTGCATTCGGCTGGCGAATTGCAGAATTTCGCGCTGGCGCTCAAGCGCGCCTCCGGCAGCCGAACGACTAACCTGATCGATGCCGACACCATCACGCGCGCGCAGTCGGTGGACTGGAACCGGCTTGGCGAGGACTATCTTTCGAGTACCCGGCCCGACACCGGCGCTACGCCGCGCTTTATCGACAAGCTGCCGCACAATTTTCTATACGTTGGCGCAATTGCCAACGCGTTGCCAAACGCCAAGATCATCTGTCTGCGGCGCGACCCCATCGACACCTGCCTGAGCAATTTCCGTCAGCTGTTCGGGCAGACCTCGCCGTTTCACGACTACTCGTACGACCTGCTCGACACCGGGCGCTATTACGTCCTTTTCGATCGCTTGATGAGCCACTGGAAGGCGCAGTTTCCTGGGCGCATCCTGGAAGTGGATTACGAAACGCTGGTGGAGAACCAGGAAGCGTTGACCTGGCAGCTGCTGCAGTTCTGCAACCTCAGCTGGAACGACGCGTGCCTCAACTTCGAGAACAACGAAGCGCCTGCAACCACCGCCAGCGCCGTGCAGGTGCGCGCACCGATGTACCGCACGTCCATGCAGCGTTGGAAGCATTATGGGAAAGACATGGCCGACCTGCAAAAGCTGCTGCTCGACGCAGGTGTTGAATTGACCGCATAACCTGGCAAACGCCGAGATCGAAAAACGGCAGACTCAGCCGATCAGCCAGCGTGCTGAAACGCCAGCCCCTGCTGCACCGTCGGCCCAACCAGCCAGTGGTCGGCCAGTAGAAAGGCAAATAGCGCCATCAGATAGACGATGGAGTAGTTGAACACCTTCATCGCAAAAAACTCGTCCGGCGGACGCAGCAAGCGAACGGCGTAATACAGAAAGCCGGCGCCGAGTACGGCCGCACCGCCCAGGTAAATCAGCCCGCTCATGCCGGTCATGGTCGGCAGCAGGGTGACGATAATCAACAGCACGGTGTAATAGAAAACGTGCCACCGCGTGTAGACCACGCCATGCGTGACCGGCAGCATGGGCACCTGTGCGCGCGCGTAGTCGGCGCGGCGAAAGATCGCCAGCGCCCAAAAATGCGGCGGCGTCCACACGAAAATGATCAGGCACAGCTGCAGCGCAAACGGATGCAGCGAGTCGGTGACGGCCGTCCAGCCCAGCACCGGCGGAATCGCACCGGCCAAGCCACCAATCACGATGTTCTGCGGCGTGGCGCGCTTCAGATAGGCCGTGTACACCAGCGCGTAGCCGATCAGCCCGCCGAAGGTCAGCAGCGCGGTCAGCGGATTGACCAGCACCGCCAGCACCAGCATCGAGGCGATGCCCA
>CAIKJM010000029.1 GCA_903827735.1 uncultured Rhodanobacter sp.
ACCTGATTGCCGAGGCCGGCAAGTTCACCGGTACGACTGATCTGGGCAATAAGTCGCTGCGCGTAATCGCCGATCATATCCGCGCCTGCGCGTTCCTGATTGTCGACGGCGTGCTGCCGTCCAACGAAGGCCGTGGCTACGTGCTGCGCCGTATCATCCGGCGCGCCTTGCGCCACGGTTGGATGCTTGGCGTGCGCGGCGACTTCTTCTGGAAGATGGTGCAGCCGCTGGTCGAGGAGATGGGGGAAGCCTATCCCGAGCTGGCCACGAAGCAGTCGTTCGTCGAGGACGCGCTGCGCACCGAGGAACAGCGCTTCGGCGAAACGCTGGAGCACGGCATGCGCGTGTTCGATGACGTGGCGGCTAAATCCGGCAAGACGATACCCGGCGCCGACGCGTTCCGCCTTTACGACACCTACGGTTTTCCAGTCGACCTCACGGCCGACATTGCGCGCGAGCGCGGGCTGGAGGTAGACATGGACGGCTTCGACAAGGCCATGAACGAGCAGCGCGAGCGCGCCCGTGCGGCGGGCCGCTTCGAGGCGAAGGGACTGATGCCCGCCGACCTGGCTAGCCAGCTCAAGCCCACCGTGTTTCTCGGCTATGACGCGATGTACAGCGACGCCAGCAAGGTCGTCGGCATCGTGCGCGACGGCAAGCGGGTGAACGAGCTGGCCGATGGCGAAGAAGGTCTGCTGATCCTCGACCGCACGCCGTTCTACGCCGAGTCGGGCGGACAGGTGGGTGATACCGGTGAGCTGATCAATACCGCCGGCCGGCTCGAAGTGCGCGATACGCTGAAGATGGGCGGCGTGTTCTTCGGCCATGCGGGCCGCTGGCATGGTGCACAGCCGCTGCGCACGGGCGACGTGGTCGAGGCCAGCGTTAACGCATTGCGCCGGCAGTCCATCGTACTCAACCACTCGGCCACGCATCTACTGCATGCGGCCCTGCGCAAGGTGCTGGGCGATCACGTCACCCAGAAAGGTTCGCTGGTGGCGGCCGAGCGGCTGCGTTTCGACTTCTCGCATTTCAAGCCGATGAGTCGCGAAGAGCTGGCCACGGTCGAAGCGATGGTGAATGCCGAAGTGCGTCGCAACGCCGAGGCTGAAATCCACAACATGGCGTATGACGAGGCGATCGAGTTCGGTGCCATGGCCTTGTTCGGCGAAAAATACGGCGCCGAAGTGCGGGTGCTGAAGATGGGCGATTTTTCCACCGAGCTGTGCGGCGGCACCCACGTCAGCCGCACCGGCGACATCGGCCTGTTCAAGATCGTCAGCGAGGCCGGCGTGGCCTCCGGCGTGCGCCGGATCGAGGCGGTCACCGGCGACGGCGCGCTGGCTTACGTGGCCGACGAAGAGCGTCGCCTAGCTGAACTCTCGCATCTGCTGTCCAGTAGTGGCGACGATGCGATCGAAAAGCTGCGGCAGATCTTCGATCGTCAGAAAAAACTCGAGCGCGAGCTGGAGTCGCTGCGCAGCAAGTCGGCCGGTTCGGCCATCGCCGATCTTGCGG
>CAIKJM010000030.1 GCA_903827735.1 uncultured Rhodanobacter sp.
CCTGCATCGTCGCCGCTACCCAAACAGGGCGACCTGCTGGCGCAAACGACTGCGCACCTCGATACTCCCAGCCTGACCAAGCCCGATCCGGCCTTACACGTCGAGGACACTAACGAGCAAAGCCACCAGCGCAAAGACGATTCCGACGCGTGATTGGAAAATCTATCCGATAAAAAGAACCGGGCCATGGCCCGGTTCTTTTTATTTCTTCTTTGGTTGGCCGATCACGAAAGGCGTCAGCTACCGACCTGCTGACCCGGCGTGTCGAGCAACCCATGCACGGTCATCAGATGAGCCAGGCTCAGGACGTGATCGACGCGCAGTTTTTCCATCAGGCGCTGCTTGTAGGTGGATACGGTTTTCGGGCTGAGATTGAGCTGCTCACCAATCGTCGTCAGTGGCTTGCCGCGCACCAGCATCATGGCCACCTCCAGCTCACGGCTGGACAGCACATCGAACGGCGAAGCATTGCCATCCAACGTCGCAAGCGCCAGCTGCTGGGCGACAGAAGGAGCCAGATAACGCCGGCCGGCGGCCACTTGGCGTACGGCGGAAACCAGTTCCTCGGATGTGCAGCCTTTGGTCAGATAACCTAGTGCACCGGCATCGAGAAGCCGCTTAGGAAAGCGCGCATCGTCCACGACAGTAACAATGACCACGTGAGTAGACATCTTGCCGCGACACACGCGCTCGGTCAGTTCCACACCGCTCATGCCTGGCATATGCACGTCGACCAAGGCGATATCCGGCGCCAGCGTACGAATAAGCCGCAACCCCTCTTCAGCGTTTTTTGCCTCGCCAACAACGCTTATATCCGCATGCTGCTGAAGAATCATTCGAAAGCCGGTGCGGACCAGCTCGTGATCATCCACCAAAACAATATTGATCATGTCATCTCTCCTTGATTAGTTCGAATACGTCCCTTCCAACGACGCCAAGGACAAGCTTTCGGAGACATCGGCTGTGTTGAACAATGCATGGCTAAGCTTGAAGCGCCAAGCCAATGCCTCAACATTTATCACGCGGCGGCGATTCGATCGCAATCCACATTGACACAAAATTCAAGCGGCCATGACGTCGTTAGCGGACGGTTCCGGCGCATCAAGATAGCGAGCAAGGACCAGGGTCGACGCAGGCCCGGGCATCTCAACACGAAGCGGGCGACCGCTACGCACATGCTCGTCGTATGCGACTTCTTTTGCTAGCGCGATGGCGGATTCCAGCTGCAGATCACTGAACAACGTGACGTGCGCGCGCGTCACGTTCCAATTGCCGGTACGCCCTTGCTTCAGCGATATGATCACCATGGCCTCAACCCGTCCCTGACAAGTTCGTTAAAGAAACGGCGCATAGCCGTCAGCACTCGTCATTCAAGCACTTAGTGTGCCACCCTCCACGCCCACAATCTGTCGGCCGCTACCCACATGCTTTGTGGGGTAATGGCAGCCGGAGAACGGTCGCAAAAGCGGGAGCGATGGGACGCGAGACGTCAGAATACGACGAAGGTCTAGCCGCTTAAGGTGCCCGAATCCGGCATGTGAAAGCATTCCAAACTGATCTATTCCAAATAAATCTAGAGCAATAAATCGCGAAGGACGACTTTCTTTGCGAAAAGCATTACGGCGGTCCAGAGAAGATTTTGCGTTGCCCGTGGCATTCATGACTTCTATTCGGACGGCAGCCGGCAGATCACTACCGACTGGCACATCGCATAACATCCACGGATGATCAAGGGCGTATGGTGGTGGCTGCTAGCACTCCAAGCGGCAAAGGTAGGAAAAGCGGGTGATGACGACAGACAAATCCTTGATTCGGCAGGAACAGCCACCTCACGCGGCGCTGGTAGTGGAAGACAATGTGCTCGTGGCCGAAGCCATCGCTGATGGTCTCGTTGCCATTGGCTATGCGACCGTTGCAACCGCAGGCTCAGTGAATGCCGCATTGGACGTGGTGGATAGGGAAGACATAGAGCTTGCCGTGATAGAGACCGACGTCAGAGGTGATTCGACGGAGCCCGTGCTGAACGCGCTGGATGCAAAAGACGTGGCGCATGTCGTCGCGTCGTCCCATGGCTGCAATCCGCTTCCAGGGCATGCGCCCTACCTGCAAAAACCATTTGGCTTCAATCAGCTGAAGTCCGCGGTGGATCAGGCTCGCCATCAAGCCTCGATTCGTTCTTGGAACCGCCTGCACTGAGTCGGCAAGATGGGCCGTTGCTCACCGTGAGGCACACACGTCGCTACGCGCCTCTGGCTTCTCCCGGCGACCAAAGCGTCAGTTCAAACTTCCGTACTTGCTGCCCGCTGTGAGCCATACAAGCAGCCCGATCTCATCAAAAATCTCAAGCAGTGATCCGGACGGCCTCACCCAACGGATCGCTGAATCGATGATGCATTTATCGACCCGGGGGGCTGTAAGTTTTTGCAAAACACCCCGGTGATGTATCAACAAAAAACACCAGCGGTATTCATCAGATTCCCTGCATCCCCATGAGAGCGCTTGATACCCTACGGACACAAAAAAACCCGCCGTTATGCGGGTTTGTCTGTCCTTTCAAGCCTCAGCGATCCCTGCTGAAACCCTTCATTGGTGCCAAGAGGGGCATCGAATAACTAACATTTATCGGGATTACCAGAGAGGCTAGCGAAAAATACCCCCAATTGTACCCCCTAATTGTGGATGCTTAATGCACGCGCAGCGGTCGCCAATGGCGCATCAACTTGTACGACCGCTAGCTCCAAAACGACGGCAAAGCCGTCCGCCTTGAACGAGATGTTAGGCCTAAAGCGAACCATTGTTGGTGAGGTTTGACTTGCGCCCGATTGCCTTGCCTATAAAGCTGCCAACTACAGCGCCAACGGCACCCGCTAGGCCCGCGCACGACACTCGAAGCAAATTGAGGCCTCCATCAGCTGGCGGCTCAAATAAGTGTGCCGCAAAAATTTCAAAAGCAGCAATTGCAATGACCAAGCCGACGACTAGGCCAGTTCGTTGGGCGACGGAAGTTGGTGCTGATTTCACTTGCATAGATGCTCCGAAGGCTTAAACGACATGGCCTAACGCTTGAGTTGAGCGGCGGCGAAGCCGTCCGCCTCGAACGAGTGGTTAGGGTGCACCTGCGGGATCATCCCGATCAAGTTCATGAACTTCCTCTAGGCGTGACTCTGTGTCAGAGCAAAGACCTTGTATGTACTGCATCCGCTCAACAACGGTGGTGCATAGGCCAATCAAACTCTGGTCACCACTACCCATTGCTCTATGGACTGTAATGGCAGACTCGATCATAGGGTTATAGCCCTCCACAACATCCCAAGTGGTATTAGCCAGAATCCCTGTGTCACGATCGAAGAGAGTGAAGTGCGACCTTAAGTCGCCAAAGGTGGGGAGTTGATCTAACAAGAACAGTTTTCGCATTGCGGTATCGTCGAGCTGCGGAACAGATCCTGCGTGCACTTGATTTGCAATGACAGAGGCGAAATGGGCTTTCTTGTTTAGTTCGACGCCGAGAAGATGCAGCTTTGTTGAGATGGTCGAGGCAACGATATCCGCTTGACGCCGCCTCTCGCGCTCAACCAGTTCGCGTGACTGTCTGGCATTTCGCTCGCCAAGCCAGATGGCAACGAGGATGGCCGCAATGGAGCCAATGGCCTGTACCCAAGCAGCGGCTACGCTCCAGTCAAATTCACACATCGGCGATCAACATATTGTGCGCCCTAACGCTGGAGTTAAGCGGCGGCGAAGCCGTCCGCCTTGAACGAGTTGTTAGGCACCACTTTACAGCTCCGATGGATGGGGCGGACGAACATGTGGAAGATCTTTTTCGCGGCACGCACCGAATAGCTTGTAGTTAACTCGCGCTTGAGAAAGGCTCAAGTCGCCGTTAGGGCCGCCCCAAATTTCAGTTGCACTTGAGTCATCTTGGCCATCGTCCTCCCAAAAGCAAACCTTGCAAATGTCGTACGCAGCTCTTTCGCTGAGCGTCTTGTACCCGCAACACGGGCAGCGAAGTGGGATGTGCGCAAATTCTGTCATTGAGGCCTAACGCTGGAGTTAAGCGGCGGCGCAGCCGTCCGCCTTGAACGATTTGTTAGGGCGCGCTAAGCCGGTCCGTTGGCACTTCGCGGTTGAAGTGATGCAAGAGCAAATAGTCGTCCCAACCTTGTGAGCCCGTACACGTTGCGATTGCAGCGCTTTGTAGCCCGAGTTGCACAAGCTTCTCGCGAACACTTGGCCAGAGCAAGCTTGGACTTGAAGTGGAGAACGTAACGTTGATGTACGGCCCGTCGTCATTGCCGCGAACCACATCGACGTTGTTGACAAAGCCACATGGCACATTGAGCTTGCACAACTGATTGATTACATCCTCACTGAAAGCGGCAAGCAGATTTGGCTGCACTTGGACGTTGAGAAAGTGCATGTGTGTGCCCTAACGCTGGAGTTAAGCGGCGCGCGGCTTTCCGCGCGTCCGCTTGGACGAATTGTTAGGCCGCGACCGTGCTGGCACTGAGACGCTCGATTTTACGGCCCGCAAAAGAATCGAAGATCTGACGGTGGGCGTGGTACGACCACTGATCCTGCCGCTCATAGTAGCTCGCGACCCAAGTTTGCAGATTCTCCAGCATGCAATCTTGAGTTTCTTTTGAGGCGTATTTGTGAGGCTCCCAAGGACGTTTGCGGTTGTGCTCTAGGCATGTCTCCAAGCCGGGGTTAAGGAATACAAGCTCGGTGCAATGATGGGACGCAGATTGCACGAGCTCGCCGTAGCAACCCTCGATAGCCCAGCGGGAGTGCTCGGATAGGAACGCAGCCAACGATGCAGTGATCGCGTGCGACGGGCGTTGCACTGCGATCTTGCCAGGCTCCCAGACAATGGAGTCGAGGTCGAGGTGGGCGAGTACATGCTCCTCGGCCAATTGCTTAGCCAAGGTACTTTTGCCAGAACCTGAGTTGCCGAAAACGAGAACTTTCATAGCGGCCTAACGCTTGAATTAAGCGGCGGCGGAGCCGTCCGCCTTGAATGAATTGTTAGGTGCCGCCCTTGAGCGCGAACAACCATATTGCGCAACATAGACCAGTCCCAAATAGCGTGAAATATAATTTAGTCGGAAAATCTCTGTTGAGCTTTTGATCTATTGAATAGTTCAGAGACCACTTGCTTTTGACAATCTCGGTGCCTACTGGCAAACGTCGGAGCAATGAATGGTCGGTTGGACCAGCAACGTACTCTGTTTTAGATCCATTATGATCCTCAACAACGTAGACCGTTGCGCAACGGTTGTTTTCGGGTTGAACGCAGGATGTTTTCGAGGAACTTATAGTCCCGTCCAATTGAATAACGGCTCGCTGATAGATCTCGCTTGCAGCTAAAAGCGACATCATCACTCCGAAGGATAGAAGTGCTCTGCATTGGCCTCGTGTAGCAAACATCGTTTTCGGTACCTAACGCTTGAATTGAGCGGCGGCGTAGCCGTCCGCCTCGAATGAGATGTTAGGCCTACCCGTAGAATTGCTGACAGGAATCCGCTTTATTTCGTAGGGACTGGCGCGCCTCGGAAAGACGGTAAAAGGATAGTAAGAGACCCAATACTCCGCCTTACCGTGGCAAGTTTGCATGAACCACTGCTCGGCGCGAGTGCCATTGTTACCTGACTGGACAAGACCAACTCGGGTGAGCGAAACGGCGCAAGAAGGCCCGAGGCTCTCTTTGATCAGGCTTAGCCAATTCGACTCTGGACTACTGTCCGCTGCCACGGAACAAGCTGGAAACGAGAGAGCCAAAATTAGGATGATAATTTTTGTCGTCATGCTCTTAAAGCCTAACGCTGGAGTTAAGCGGCGGCGA
>CAIKJM010000031.1 GCA_903827735.1 uncultured Rhodanobacter sp.
AGACGTGTGCTCTTCCGATCTCCGATTTTTGTATCAATGACTCGGAGCCGCCGTGGGCGACTTCAAATACGTCTCAAACAACTCATCGATCCGCCGATACTCGTCATACCAATCATCCGCATGAACAAACCCATGCCGCTCCAGCGGATACAGCGAGATCCAGAAATTCTTTTTGTGCAGTTCGATGAAACGTTGATACAGGCGGATCGAATCGCTGGCCATCACGTTGTCGTCGATCAGGCCATGTTCGATCAGCAGCGGGTCGCGCAGCTGGTCGGCGTATTCGATCGGTGAGCTGGTCTTGTACGACTCGGGGTCGAGCTGCGGTTCGTTGAGGATGTCGGCGGTGTAGTCGTCGTTGTAGCTGGTCCAGTCGGAGACCGGGCGCAGCGCGGCGCCGGCGGCGAACTCGCCGGGTGCGCGCAGCAGCGCGATCTCGGTCATGAAGCCACCATAGCTGCCGCCGTAGATGCCGACGCGCTTCGGATCGACGCCGTGGTTTTTCACCAGCCACGCCTTGCCGTCGAGCAGATCTTCCAGTTCCGGATGGCCCATGTGCTGGTAGATCGCGGTGCGCCACTTTTCGCCGTAGCCTTCGGAGGCGCGGTAGTCCATGTCCAGCACCACGTAACCCTGCTGGACCAGCAGATTGTTGAACATCTGCTCGCGGAAGTAATAGCTGGACGATAGCGTGACGTTCTGCAGATAGCCGGCGCCGTGCACGAAGAACACCGCCGGACGCTTGGCCGCCTCGCTTTCATCGGCCGGGCCGTAGTACTTGGCGTAGATCACGCCGGCGCCGTGGCTGGAGGGAATCTCGACGATCTTCGGCGCGATCCAGGCGTGCGCTGCGTAGGCCGGCTTGATGGTGTTGGTGAGGTCGTGACCTTCACCACCGGCGGACGGCTGGACGGCCAGTTGGGCGAAGACGTACGGCGACGAATGCAGCACGGCCAGCTGCCTGCCGTCGGGCGAGAGTTTGAAATCGTCCATGCCCTGGTACTGGGTAACGCGGGTCAGCGCACCGCCCTTCGCCGGCAGCCGGTAGACGTCGTAGCTGTACGGCGCTACCTGGTTGGTGCGCACGTAGAACCACTGGCCGTCGTCGCTGAGCAGCGGATGGCTGACCTCGAACTTGCCGGTGGTCAGCGCGGTGGCCTTGCCGTCGAGCGGCTTGCTGTAGAGCTGCGAGTAGCCGGTGTGCTCGCTCAGATACCACAGCGTGCGGTTGTCCTTGAGCCAGCCGAAATCGTTGAAATTCCAGTTGATCCACGCAGCGTCGGTGAGGCGCTGCTGGTTGACCAGCTTGTGCGTGCCAAAGTCGACGCTGGCGATCCAGCGGTCCTTTTTGTCGTTGGCGCGCACCTGCACGGCAAGCTGGCTGCCGTCGTCGCTCCAGGCGATGCCGCCGCCACCGCCGTCTTCCGGGCTGCCGACCACGCGCACGCCGCGCACGTCGGGCGCCTTCAAGGCCTTGGCCTCGTCGGACTTGCCGGCTTTCTCCAGCGCGGCGACGGTCTGTGCGCGCAGCGCCTTCAGCGGATCGTCCTTGATACCGGGCAGACCGTCGGTCGCCAGCGGATAGCTCTGGTGCTGGCGCAGGTCGAGCAGCAGCAGCGACTGCGGCGCCGGATCGTTGTGGCCGACGTAGGTGCGCGCTTCCTTCGGCTCGGTGTAGCCGCTCTCGGTCACGTAGTGATTGACCACCGGATGCTTGCCTTCGTCGTACCCCTTCG
>CAIKJM010000032.1 GCA_903827735.1 uncultured Rhodanobacter sp.
AGCCTACGCGTGGAAGCACGTCGATGAACCCTCTCCGGCGCCGAACAGCGTGGCGTAAGCCTGCGATCATCGAGGTTGTTCGAGCCGCGGTTGGGCCGTAGAGACGCGCGAACACCCTGTTGCCCGCCCGCCTCATTCGCCGCCCATACCCCACAACTCCCGATCCACATCCCCATCCAACCCGAACACGGCAAGCGCGACGCGCCCGTTGATCACCGCAACACCTTCCGATCGCAGCAGGCGACTCTGCTCGCGGAACCCGCGACTGCCCACCGGCATCGCGATATGCCCACTGGCACGCAGTACGCGATACCAGGGCAGCACCATGCCGTCGGGGACTTCGCCCAGCAGTCGTCCGACCAGGCGTGCGCGACCGGGCAAGCCGGCGCGTGCCGCTATGGCGCCGTAGCTCGCCACACGACCGTACGGGATCGCGGCAATCGCCGCGTACACCCGGGCGTGCTTTTCATCGATGGCCGAATTCAGCATGACTTACCCTCATCGAAGCGACGTCGCGCGACACGGTACGCCATGCGATGGCGGTCGCCAACGCCGCGTTAACGCATGGACGTGGCACAGTAGAGCGCCCGACGTAAGCGAAGGTAGCTGCACCATGCGCCACTTCGAAGCCGTGCGCTCACACATCGGCAGCCAGCACGCGCTGCGCCACAACGATCCGTACCTGATCAGCTTTGATCTGGAGCTGTCGAAGGATCGCCACCAGGGCATTTATCTGGCCGAACTGGAGGACGAAGCCGAGCGGCGCTACCTGCGTATCTCGACGCCGATCGGTCCGCTCGCCGGCACCGATCCCAGCCGCTGCCTGCGCTTCAACTGGCAGCAGCGCACCGGCTTTCTGGCGGTGGCCGATCTCGACGGCGCGCCGTACTTGCATCTATGTGAAAACCGGCCGTACGAATTTCTCGACGGTGACGAGCTGCAGCGGCTGATTGCCGAACTCGGCACCCTGGGCGACCAGCTGGAGCAGATCATCAGCACGCCCGAAGACGCGCTCTAGCCGCATCTAACGGCGCGTAGCTACCAGATCATCCTAACGGCTTTGACGAAGCCGTAGGCGAGCAACGCCGTGACCGGCAGCGTGAGTATCCACGCCCAGACCATCCGCTCGACCACGGACCAGCGGATGGCGCTGAAGCGCTTAGCCGCGCCCACGCCCATGATCGATGCCGACACGTTGTGCGTGGTCGATACCGGAATGCCGAACATCGAGGCGGTGAGGATCACCGCCGCCGAGCTGGTTTCTGCGGCAAATCCGTTGATCGGATGCAGCTTGACCATCTTGTGGCCCAGCGTCTTGATGATGCGCCAGCCGCCGCCGGCGGTGCCCGCGGCCATCGTCAGCGCGCAGACCACCTTCACCCAGATCGGAATGGCGAAACCGCCGGCGGTGTTTTCGGCAATGCGCAAAAAGCCCAGCCACTGCGGCAGCTGATCGAACTGATGCGCGGCGGTCCCGCCTGCCAGCGCCAGCGCGATGATGCCCATGCTTTTCTGCGCGTCGTTCATGCCGTGCGCCACGCCCATCGCGGTGGCCGACACGATTTGCGCCTTACCGAAAAAGCTGTTGACGAAGGGCGTGCGGCCGAACCGCTGCAGCCAGTTATGCCGATTGGCGAACCAGGCCAGCAGCGCGTACAGCGCACCCATCAGCGCGAAGGCCACGATAAAGCCGGCCAGCGGCGACAGCACCATCGGAATGATCACCTTGGGGATCACGCCATGGCCGGTAATCAGGTTGCCCTGCGCCCAGATCACCGAGCCGATGTCATTGTCCGACGCGGCCAAAGCCGCGCCGACCAGGGCGCCGACCAGCGCATGGCTGGAGCTGGACGGCAGGCCGAGCCACCAGGTGATCAGATTCCACACAATGGCCGACAGCAGCGCGCAGATCACCAGCTGCGGACCGACGTCGACCACGCCGGCATTGATCAGGCCAGAGGCGATCGTGGCTGCCACCGCCGTGCCGAGCATCGCGCCAAGCAGGTTGGTCACCGCCGCCAGCAATACCGCCTGACCCGGCGACAGCACCTTGGTGGCGACAACGGTGGCGATGGAATTGGCGGTGTCGTGAAAGCCGTTGATGTACGTAAAGCCCAGTGCGATCAGCACTTCGGCAATGACCAGGCCCAGACTCATGCCCGATCTCCGGCAGTCAAACGCTGGCCATCGAATGCCAAGGTGATGCTCGGACCATGCCCGCTAAGAAAACTGAGGATCACCACGGCGCCCTCAGGAGTTCTTGAGCACGATCGAATAGACGATATTGCCGACGTCGCGGCACTTGTCGATTGCCTTTTCGATCAACTCGAACAGATCCTTGGCCAGCATGGCGCGCATGGCATCCCCACCTTCGACGTACAGCGTGCGATAGGGGTCGAGCAGCATGCGATCGCCCTCGGACTCCAGCGCCTGCAGGCGATCCTGCAGCTTCTTCACCGGATCGATCCGCAGGCCGCGGCGCAGCTCGCCGATCATCTCTTCGACCACCTCGCTGGAGCGCTCGAGGATCAGCGCGCGCTGGGCGAAGTTCACCCCGGCCAGGCGATCGGACACGATTTCGTAGCGTTCGGCGAACTTCTCGATGGTCTTGGGAATCTTGTACAGCGCCGAATTGAGCGCGGCGATGTCCTCGCGGTCGAGTGCGGTGACGAACGTATTGACCAGGCCCTCGCTGATCTGTCCGGCCAGCGCCTTTTCACGAGCGCGGGTCGCGGTGAATGCGGCCATGACCGAGCCCTGGCCCGGTTTGCTGAGCAGCTCATGCAGGGCCTTGGCGCTTTCGCAGACGGTGGCCGCGCTCTGTTCGAGCAGGCCATAAAACTTGTCGCCTTTACCGAAAATCGTCTGCAGTGAAAACATGCTGGCTATGCCTGAGGGAGCGATATGACGGCAATGTTACAGGACGCCCGCCGCGCCCCGCACCCGCGCGCACGTGAACTGGAGCCCGCCTGCCCTTACACTGGAGCCATCTCCCGGCCGGTAACCTCTACGCGATGCTGATTGAAATTGCGCTCGTCTTCGTGCTGGCGCTGTGCAACGGATTCTTCGCGTTGTCGGAAATGGCGCTGGTGGCCTCGCGCAAGAGCCGCCTGAAGCAGATGGCGAAAACCAGCCGCCGCGCGGCCATGGCGCTGCGCCATGCCGAGGCGCCCGAGCACTTTCTCTCCACCGTGCAGGTCGGCATCACCCTGGTGATGCTGATCACCGGCTCCGTTGCCGGCGACGCGCTCGGCAGCCAGATCGGCGAGATGCTTCACAACGAGGGCCACTCCGCATGGCTGGCGCCGTACGCACGAGTGCTGGGCATCGTGCTGGGCTTTGTGCTGATCTCGTTTATCCAGATCGTGATTGGCGAACTGGTGCCCAAGCGCCTGGCGCTGTCGTCGCCGGAAAAATTCTCCGGCTACATGGCGTTTCCGATGCTGGTGCTGTCGCGCACGACGGCGCCGTTCGTGTGGCTGCTGAACGCGTCGAGCAACGCGCTGCTGCGGCTGATGCGCATCAATCAGCACGGCCGCGGTGTGGTCTCGGAAGAGGAAATCCGCATGCTGGTGGCCGAAAGCGCCGAACAGGGCGTGCTCGATCCGGACGAACACAATATGGTCAACCGCGTGCTGCGCCTGGGCGACCGCACGGTCGACAGCGTGATGACCCCGCGCATGCGCATCGCCTGGCTGGACATCGCCGCGCCGCGCGAGGAAAACGTCGAGGTGCTGCGCCAGACGCCGTACTCGCGCTACCCGGTCTATCGCGGCGATGAAAGCGACGTGGTCGGCGTGGTCGAGGTCAAGCGCCTGCTGCACAGCTTTGCCGACGGCCAGCTAGAGCTGTTCCAGCATCTGTCCAAGCCGCTGTTCGTTCCGGCGACGGCGCGCGCGCTGGATCTGCTGGAGGAATTTCGCGACGCGGAAACGCCGCTGGCGCTGGTGGTCGACGAGTATGGCGATATCGAAGGCGTGGTGACAGTCAATGATTTGTTGGCCGCCGTGGTCGGCGTCAGCCAGATCGCGCACGGCGACAGCACCGAAACCGGTCCCATCGTGCA
Organism: uncultured Rhodanobacter sp.; assembly: GCA_903827735.1. Classification (GTDB taxonomy): domain Bacteria; phylum Pseudomonadota; class Gammaproteobacteria; order Xanthomonadales; family Rhodanobacteraceae; genus Rhodanobacter. The sequence continues at coordinate 4,067 of CAIKJM010000032.1, forward strand.
GCGCGCCGACGGCAGCTGGCTGATCG
>CAIKJM010000033.1 GCA_903827735.1 uncultured Rhodanobacter sp.
CTGATGCATCTGCATCCGATCATCGCCAGCACCGGCCACTGCCGCGATCATGCGATCGACCCTGCGCCGGCCCTCACTAATACCGCCCTGTTCGCCCGCGACCGGCATCTTTGCCTTTACTGCGGCAATCGTTTCACCCGCGGCGAACTCACTCGCGATCACGTGTTGCCCATTTCCAAGCGAGGCGCCGACGTCTGGGAGAACGTGGTCAGCGCCTGTTTGCACTGCAACCTGAAAAAGAGCAACCGCACGCCGCAACAGGCCAATATGCCGCTGCTGGCCGTGCCGTATCGGCCCAGCTGGGTCGAGCACCTGATTCTGTCCAACCGTAACATCCTGGCCGATCAGATGGAGTTTCTGGTCAACCACCTCCCGCGCAATCGCCGGCCTCAGGCGGCGGAAGCCTTTGCCTGAGACGCGCCTTGCGTCATCAAGGAAGGCTGTCGACAAGGCTTTCGCCCCCCGCCGATAGCTCGCCGTAAACCAACCAACCAGCTTGAGCGCTGGCCAAGTGCGCCTAGGCTCTTCACCCAGCGCGACCGAACCAAGGCCATATCCCGCACGCTGCGCCGTCGCCGACGAGTCGCCTGCGGCAAATCGACGGCGTGTTGACGAGGCGCTCATGCCGAACCGCTTAAAAAGGGAGGAAATCGGTCTGTCAGGCGCCTGTAGCCGCGGTAACGTATTGGCTTGAGGTTGTCGGTGCGGCGTTCGCCCCGACATTCGCTGCGCGCCGCCCTTGCTCCGCCATCCCGCTGGACCAACAATACGCAGATGACCGAGCTTTCCCGCTACCCCCACCTCGACAAAATCGACACGCCCGTCGATTTGCGCCGCGTTTCCGACGACCAGCTGCCGGCGGTGGCCGACGAGCTTCGCCAGTATCTAATCGAAGCGGTTGCCAGCTCCGGCGGCCACTTCGGCGCCGGGCTGGGCGTGGTCGAGCTCACCGTGGCGCTGCACTACGTGTTCGACACGCCGGTCGACCGCCTGGTATGGGACGTTGGCCACCAGTGCTATCCGCACAAGATCCTCACCGGCCGCCGTAGCCGCATCACGACGATTAAGAAGAAGGACGGCCTGGCGCCGTTTCCGCGTCGCGAGGAAAGCGAGTACGACACCTTTGGCGTCGGCCACTCGTCGACCTCCATTTCTGCGGCTCTGGGCATGGCGATCGCGGCGCAGCGCAAGGGCGACCATCGCAAGGTCGTGGCGGTGATCGGCGACGGCGCAATGACCGCCGGCATGGCCTTCGAGGCGCTGAACCACGGCGGCGACGTCGAGCCGAACATGCTGGTGGTGTTCAACGACAACGGCATGTCGATCAGCGAGAACGTCGGTGCGCTGACCAAGATGATGGCGCGCGCGATGGCCAGTCAGACCTTGAACACCTGGCGCGAGCGGGCCAAGCGGGCGATACCGAAACAGTCGTTCTTCGGCCGCTGGTTCAAACGCTGGGAGGAGCACGCCAAGGGCATGTTCGTACCCAGCACGCTGTTCGAGGAGCTCGGCTTCCACTACACAGGCCCGATCGACGGCCACAACATCCCGCAGCTGCTGCACGCGCTGCGCACCGTAAAAAACCTGCCCGGCCCGCAGCTGCTGCATGTGATCACGACCAAGGGCAAGGGCTACGCGCCTGCCGAACGGGCACAGATCGAATACCACGCGGTCGGTCCGTTCGACCCGCAGGCTGGCCTGGCCAAAAAATCTGCGCCGGCCAAACCAACGTACACCGATATCTTCGGCGAATGGCTGTGCGACATGGCCGTCAGCGACGAGCGCCTGCTGGGCATTACCCCGGCGATGCGCGAAGGCTCGGGCCTGGTGCGCTTCTCCAGGGAATATCCGCAGCGCTATTTCGATGTGGCCATCGCCGAACAGCATGCGGTGACGCTGGCGGCCGGCATGGCCTGCGAGGGCGCCAAGCCGGTTGTGGCGATCTACTCCACGTTTCTGCAGCGTGCCTACGATCAGGCAATCCACGACGTGGCGCTGCAGAATCTGGACGTAACCTTTGCGATCGATCGCGCTGGCGTGGTGGGTCCGGACGGCGCGACGCACTCCGGCACCTTCGATCTGTCCTTTCTGCGCTGCCTGCCGAACATGGTGATCATGGCGCCGGCCGATGAAAACGAGTGCCGCATGATGCTCACCACTGGTTTTCAGTACGCGGGGCCGGCGGCGATTCGCTACCCGCGCGGCAATGGTCCTGGCGCTGCCATCCACAAGACCCTCGACACGCTGCCGATCGGCAAGGCCGAAATGCGCCGTCGCGGACACGGTATCGCCCTGCTGAGCTTCGGCACCATGCTGGCGCCCGCCACCACCATTGCCGCCGAGCTCGACGCCACCCTGGTCAACATGCGCTTCGTGAAGCCACTGGACGAAGCGATGCTGCTGGAGCTGGCCAAGACCCACGATGCTTTCGTCACGATCGAGGACAACGCCGTTGCCGGCGGCGCTGGCTCGGGCGTGGCCGAGTGTCTGGCGGCGCACGGCATCGTCAAACCCATTCTGCATCTTGGCCTTCCAGACGTCTATCTGGAACACGGCAGTCGCGAGGAGGTGCTGACCATGGCCGGACTCGACCTGCCCAGTATTCGCCACGCCATCAAGGCCCGCTTTCCACAGCTGGCGACGATCGCCAGCGCGGGCTGAGCCATTGGGCATCGCTTTGCCCCGCCGATGCGCGTGGGCTTTTTATCAAACGCGCCCGCCGCTGACGCGGTCGCGTTGCTCTAGATCCTGCGCAGTAAACACCTTGATATAGCCCGCCGCTTCCAGCAGCTTGCGCACGGCTTCGCCCTGATGCCAGCCGTGCTCGAGCAGCAGCCAGCCGCCGGGCTCCAGATGCGCAAGCGCGTCGGTGATGATGCGGCGAATGTCGTTCAGGCCGTCCCTGCCCGAAACCAGCGCACTCGCCGGCTCGAAGCGCAGGTCACCGCGTGCGAGATGCGGGTCACCGGCTTCGATGTATGGCGGGTTGGAAACGATTAGCGCGAACCGCTGAAAGATCAGCGGCGTCAGCCAGTCACCCTGGATAAAGTCGATATTGGCTATGCGCAGGCGTCTGGCGTTGTTGATCGCGACTGCCAACGCGGCAGCACTGGCATCCGTGGCCGTCACGCCGGCCTGAGGACGCGCGCTGGCAATAGCCAGCGCAATCGCACCGCTGCCGGTGCCCAGATCTGCCACCTGCGCCGTGGTACCGCGCGGCAGGCGTTCCAGCGCCAGCTCGACCAGCAGCTCGGTTTCGGGCCGGGGAATCAGCGTATCCGGCGTTACCTCCAGATCCAGTGACCAGAAGCCACGACGACCGGTGATATACGCCACCGGCTCGCCTTTTACGCGGCGCTCGACGAGCGCCGCGTAAGCCGTCTGGACGTCTATATCCACTTCGTCGTCGGCATGCGAGATAAACCAGCTGCGCGACTTGCCCAGCGCATGCAGCAACAATATCTCGGCATCGATGCTCTCGTCGAGACGCTGCATGGCGTCGGTCAGCACGCTGCGCACATCAGACATTCGGCGACTCCTCGTTCACGGGAGGGATGGACGGCAGCGGGGGAGCAACGGCGACCGGCGGCTGCCGCCAGTAGCCGCCGCTGGACCATGCCTCAAAACCCCAGCGTAGCCAGCCCACCAGGGCATTGGCTAACCACAGCGCCCAGGCCAGCATCGCCAGCTTGTAAACCCAAAGTGACACGCTCAATACGCCGCCGGTCGGCAGCGCGTCGGTGGTCTGGTCAGCAAACCAGTGCAATTGCCAAGCGCTGGAATTATTGCCGGCCACGTGCATGTCCGGCAGGCCGAGCAAACCCTTGGGCACGGCCGACACCAGCACGAGCAGCGCGAGTAGCGTGAGAATCGCCAGCCCCAGCTGCATGAGATTGAACGTGGGCCGGCTGAGTCGATTTGCGGCAATGCCGCGCGCGCGCAAGCCGAGCAGGATCAGCCACAGCACGACCAGGGCATATGCGCTCCAGGCAAAGGCAGAAAACCCCAGCCCCAGCAGTAGCCAGTGATGAAACCGCAGCGGCGTGGGCGCGTAGCGCGCAAGCAGCCAGGACGCCAACAGCAGCACGATCAGCTGCGACCAGTACAGCACCGCCGGTCCTGTGGTCGGGCCCCACGTCCACAGGACCCAGCGATCCTGCGGCAACTGCAGGTTGAGATCGATATTGGCGGCCGACGCATGCAGTGCAAACGCCGGCGTACGCGCGCGCAACGCGATGCCATCGGGTACGCGAAGGCGCAGCGCGTAGGTGTGTTCACCCGGCAGCAGCGGCAGGCTCAGTTTGCCGTCGCGAATGGCGAGATTGATGCCTACGTCGTCGCGCTTCGCCTCGATCAATTCAGCGCCGGTGGGAAGGCTGATTGCATGCTCGCCGCCGCGGGTACTGCGCGCCAGTAGGGTCAGCGTGCTTTCTGTCACGCGCTCGCCAACGGCGCCATCCAGCTGCACGCGGTCGAAGGCGAGGCTGTCGCCCTGGATGGCCGCGGGCTGACTCAGCACCAGTTTCAGCGTTTCGCCGGGTAGCGGCTGGTAGCGCAGCCCCTCGTCGCTGGCGCTGGTCGGCACACCGGTAGCCTCCACGTGCCACATCGGCGCGGTGCTGACCAGCCAGACCTC
>CAIKJM010000034.1 GCA_903827735.1 uncultured Rhodanobacter sp.
CCCTACGGACTGGCGCGCGGCGCATGGATCACCTACGTGCGTCATGGCAATCCGCAGGGCGGATCGACGGTCACCATGCAACTGGCCCGGTTGCTGTGGAAACTCAATACGCGTTCGCCGCTGGGCAAGCTCAAGCAGGTGGCGCGCGCCGTGCAGCTGGAGCTGTTCTATTCAAAGCGGCAGATTCTCGAGGCGTATCTCAACGATGCGCCCTACGGTCGCAACGTCGAAGGCGTCGGCGCGGCCAGTCTGGCCTACTTCAATAAATCAGCGGCCGAACTGAGTTTGCCGGAGGCGCTGACGCTGGCGGTCATTCCGCAGGATCCGACGCGCCGACTGCAGGGAACGCCGCCCGCGGTGAACGCGAACGGCAACGACAACGGCAACGACAACGTCATCAATCCCCAGCTGGCCGCGTCGCGCAATCGCCTGTATGCCCGCTGGCTGCACGGCCATCCTAATGACGTTTCGCTGAAACCGCTGTTCGCGCTGCCGCTGAATCTGCGTCCTCTCTCGCAGCTGCCGTTCGAAGCGCCGCAGGCGGTGGAGCAGGTGCTGGTAACGCGTCAGATTGCCGGTGGTAGCGAAAGCTCGCGCGTTAGCACGACGATCGACCTGGATATTCAACACAGCCTGGAGCGGCAGATCACTCAGTATGTGGCGCGCAACCAGTCGCGCGGTATCCGCAACGCGGCGGCGCTGCTGATCGATACGCGCGACATGGGCATCAAGGCGATGGTGGGCTCGGCCAATTATTTCGACCGCTCGATCCAGGGGCAGGTCAACGGCACGTTGGCCAAGCGCTCGCCGGGCTCGACCCTCAAGCCATTCATCTATGCGCTGGGTTTCGATCAGGGCGTACTGCATCCGCAGACCGTGCTGCGCGATGTGCCCAGCTCGTTTGGACCGTATACGCCGGAAAACTTCGACGGCCATTTTCTCGGTCCGATCACGGCGACCGACGCCTTGATCCGCAGCCGCAATATTCCCGCCGTATGGGTCGCCGCGCAGCTGAAGCAGCCGACCCTTTACTCGTTTCTGCACGATGCCGGCATCAGCCGCATGGCCAGCGAAAAGCACTATGGCCTCGCCCTCGTGCTGGGCGGTGGCGAGGTCACGATGCAGGAACTGGGCGGCCTTTACGCGATGCTGGCCAATCGCGGCGAACTGAGACCGCTGCGCTTAAACAGCAGCGATCCGCAGGCCGACGGCACGCGCCTGCTCAGCGACGAGGCGAGCTTCATGGTGATGGACATGCTGCGGCAGAATCCCCGTCCTGATGAAACAAGCGGTGCGCAGCCGTCGTCTCTGCCGGTGTACTGGAAGACCGGTACCTCCTGGGCGTTCCGCGACGCCTGGACCGCCGGCAGCTTCGGCCCGTACGTGCTGGTCGTATGGATAGGCAATTTCGACAGCACGGGGAATCCAGCCTTTGTCGGCGCGGAGGCCGCAGCGCCGCTGTTTTTTCAAATCATCGACGCGCTGCGCGCCGAGCGTCAGCAAATGGTGGAACCGGTTCGACACATGCCGGCCCATCTCAAGCGCGTGCAGATCTGCCTGGCCAGCGGCGATCTGCCGAACCAGTGGTGCCCGCAGAAAGGCATGACCTGGTTTATTCCCGGCAAGTCGCCGATCCGCGTAAGTAACGTGCATCGCCCGGTGGTCATCGACGACGCGACGGGCCAGCCCGCCTGTCCGCCTTACAACGGCAAGCGCACGCATGTCGAGGTTTACGAATTCTGGCCGTCCGACCTGCAGCAGGTATTCGCTCAGGCCGGCATCCCTCGCCGCAAGCCGCCACAGAACCCCGAATGCACCAATGCAGGCGCCACCGCTGGCGACCCTCCGCAGATAACGTCCCCTCTGCGTGGCAGCACTTACGCGATGCGCCTCAACGGTCGGGGACAGGAGCGCATCGCTTTTACCGCCACCACGGACGCGGACGTCCATGCGCTGTACTGGTTCGTCAACGACGCCTTCGTCGGTCGCAGTGGGCCGGGCGAATCGTTGCTATGGCAGCCGCAGACCGCGGGCAGCTTCAGCGTGCGCGTGGTGGATGATCACGGCCGCAGCGATCAGCGGCCGCTCGGTGTGAGCCTGGTCGAATAAGCACGCTCCACCCTGCGTTATGCTCATGCTTTACATCGGATCATTTGATCGGGATGCAAGCGCCTGCCTCTTCGTATTACCGTGCCACGGCGACGCCTTACGACGCGTATGCGCCGTTGGAAGGCACGACGCATGCGCGTGTCGCGATTGTCGGCGGCGGTTACGCCGGCTTGAATACAGCACTGGGATTGGCCGAGCGGGGCGTGCGCGACGTGGTGCTGCTGGAGCGCGAACACATCGGCTTCGGTGCGTCCGGTCGCAACGGCGGTTTCGTGTTTGGCGGCTACTCGCTGGGTGAGCAGGCGCTGCTCGACCAGCAGGGAGCTGCGCGTGCGCGATCCTTATTCGATCTCACGACGGATGCGGTCCAACGGATACGTCGACGCGTCGTCGACTACGCCATCGACTGCGATATGGTCGACGAGGGCGTGATCTGGGCCAACTGGTTTCGCGATCCCGCGCTGTTGCGCCGGCGCCAGCAGCTGCTGGCCGAGCATTACGATTCCTCGTGGCAGTGGCTGCCGCAGCAACAGCTGCGCGAATGCGTGCGCAGCGACTGTTACCACGACGGCCTGTACGAACGTGACGCGCTGCATCTGCACCCGCTCAACTACGCCATCGGTCTGGCCGCTGCGGCGAGCGGGCAGGGTGTTCGAATCCATGAAGACAGCGGCGTGATCGATCTTGTCCGCGAAGGTGCGCAGTGGCGTCTGCGTACGAAGCAGGGCGATGTGCTGGCCGACCAAGTGTTACTGGCGTGCGGCGGTTACCTCGCCGGGCTGCAGCCGACGATCGACGACGCGATTCTGCCGATCGCTACCTACGTAATGGTGACCGAGCCGCTGGGCCCGCGCATGGACGACTGCCTGCGCACGCGCGCCGCCGTTTACGACACGCGTTTTGCATTCGATTACTACCGGGCACTGCCCGATGCGCGGCTGCTGTGGGGCGGCAGGATCTCGGTACGCCATCGTTCGCCGAACGCAGTGAAGCGGCTGCTGACGCAGGATATGCTGCGCGTTTTTCCGCAGTTGCAAGGCATGAAGATCGATTATGCGTGGTCGGGGTTGATGAGCTATGCACGGCATCAAATGCCGCAGATCGGCGGCAGTGGCGATGGCTTGTGGTGGGCGCAGGCGTTCGGTGGTCACGGTCTGGCGCCCACGAGTGCTGCGGGTGAACTGCTCGCCTCAGCGATTGCGGTGGGCGACGATCGCTGGACCCAGTTTGCGGACTTCGGCTTGCAGCGCACGTATCGTCCGTTCGGTTATCTTGGCGCGCAGGCCAGCTACTGGTGGCAGCAGGGTAAAGATTGGTGGAAGGCGGCACGGGAAACGTAAGGGAAGAACATGAGCGAAGAAAATCACGCGGCGCTGGAAGAAATCAGCTGGGCCGATTTCGAAAAAGTGCGGATCGTCGCCGGCACCGTCGTGCGCGTGGAACCGTTTCCCGAGGCGCGCAAACCGGCGTGGAAGGTATGGGCGGACTTCGGCCCTTACGGTGAAAAGAAAACCAGCGCCCAGATCGTCGCGCTGTACAAGGCCGAAGACTTAGTTGGCCGGCAGATCGTCGGCGTGATCAACTTTCCTGAAAAGCAGATCGGCCCCTTCCGTTCGCAGTTTTTGCTCACGGGGTTCCATACCGATGAAGGCGTGGTGCTGACGTCGGTCGAGCGTCAGGTACCCAACGGAACGAGGCTGGCCTGAGCTGTCTTCAGGCTGCCTTCTTCTGGTTGTCCAGCCAGACTTCGAGACCCTGCGCGTTCAGTTCGATATCCATGCCGATGATGTCGACCAGCGCCGGCTTGTCGCGCGACCAGCCGTGCGCGTTGGCGCGTCCCAGATACAGGCCGGTCAGCAGCTCTTTCAATATGTCATGCCGGTTGGTGGTTTTGTCTGCCGAGTGCGCCAACTCCACCATGGCATCGATTTGGGTATGCAGGTCGGCGGCCAAGCGATCGATATCTTCAACACGGCCGTAGTGGGTGAGATACATCGCGGAGGGCTTCAGGGCCACCAGCCGATCGATCGATGCATGCAGCTCCTTCTGATCGAACTGCACGGGGGAGGTCGTAGGCACGATGAACGGGCGCCCGTCTTTATCGAATTCGCGATACGACAAACCGAACACGTCGCCGGTGAAACACACGTTGGCGCGCGAATCGTAAATGGTGTTGTGGTGTTTGGCATGTCCTGGCGTATCCAGGCAGAGCAGCGGTCGCCCGGCAAGATCGACGACGTACCCGTCGGTGGCCTCGATCACGCGCTCGGCGGGAATCGGACGCAGTTGACCATACGTTTCTTCCATCACCGCCTCGCCGTAGACGGCGCTGGCCCCGGCCCATAACTTGGATGGGTCGATCATGTGGCGGGCGCCACGTGGATGCACCACCAGTTTGGCGTGGGGCAGGTGCGCGATCAGCTCGCCGGCACCGCCGGCGTGATCCAGGTGCACGTGGGTGAGGATCAGCCAGTCGACATCGGCGGGCGTGAGCCCGGCCTGATCCAACGCGGTAAGCATGCGCGGTACGGCGTAGTTGGTGCCGCAGTCGACGAAGGCGCCACGACCGTTTTCCACGATGAGATAGGCCGCATCGAATTGCGGTCTGACGAAGCCGGTGTCGATGGTGTGAATGCCGTGGCTGGTTGTCATGCTTGCTCTCGCGCACGTTGGCTATGAAATAGCGACGCACAAGCGTAGCAAAACCTTCAGCAACGAAATGTTGAGACGCTTAGGTAGGGATGGAAATGGAACGCTGAAGGTTTAGATCCCCAGCGTTGGTGGCCGCCTGACATGGCGTTTCCCGATCAGGCCGAGGCGTCGACCAGGACCAGGTCCGTATCTTCCAGCGCATGAATACGTAGCAAGGGCTCTTGATGAATCGCAGCGCCATCGCGCGCGTGCAGCGTGACGCCGTTGATCTCCACCGAGCCACGCGACGGCACCAGATAGCCGTAGCGATGGTCTCCCAGCGCATAGTCCGTCGATTCGCCGGCCTTCAGCGTGGCGCCGAGCACGCGTGCCTTGGTCCGCAGGGGCAGAGCATCGGCGTCCTGTGCAAAGCCGCTGGCGAGCGCCACAAATTTGCCGGAGCGGTCACCGGCGGGGAACGGTTTGGCGCCCCACGAAGGCGGCTGCCCGCGCTCGTCGGGAATGATCCAGATCTGGAAGATCCGCGTGGTTTCGGACTCCAGGTTGTATTCGCTGTGCGTGATGCCGGTACCTGCGCTCATCACCTGCACGTCGCCGGCTTCGGTGCGACCGCTATTGCCCAGATTATCGCGATGCGTAATGGCGCCTTCGCGCACGTAGGTGATGATTTCCATATCGCCATGCGAATGCGGCGGAAAGCCGGTCTGCGGGGCAATTGTGTCGTCGTTCCATACGCGCAGCGCGCCCCAGCCCATGCGCTTAGCGTTGTTGTAGCTGGCGAACGAAAAATGATGCTTGGCATCGAGCCAGCCGTGGTTCGCACCACCCAGGCTTTCGAACGGTCTGCGTTCAATCACGACATATCTCCCGATAGGTATTTCGCGCCGGGATCGGCGCCTGCGACAAAGGTAGGGTCAAATACCTTGCGCTTAAATGCGCGGCAAGGAAACGGACTGTCGCCGGATTGACGGTGTTGGACGCGGAATCGCCCGCCGGTCAGCTTCACGGTGCCCGACGCAGTAGCGGCGTAACGAGGTGTTCCAGCCGTTCGGCCGTCCATACCGGATTGCTGTCCTTCCAGCCGTTGTCGACGAGATTGCCGCTGCGATCGATGGTGAAACTGACCGGCAAATGCCAGATGCGGCCATAGCCGGGTACGTGCGGATCGCCCAACAATCCCACCGGAAAACTCAAGCTGCGTGAAACTGCGCGGACTTCGTCCAGCTCGTCGGGAGTGTCAAGACTGAAGCCGAGAACCACCAGGCCGTCTCCGATATGCTGCTGCGCGTAACGGGAAAGCAGCGGCAGTTCTTCGCGGCATGGACCACACCAGGTGGCCCAGAAAGTGACGATAACCACCTTTCCCTTCAAGTCCTGCGTGGCGATCGACTTGCCGTCAAGCGTGGTCAGCCGGATCGGCGGAGCGGGCTGACCCACGACAAGGCTGCTGGCGCTCGCTGCCGTGGAAAAGAGCAGGGCGAACACCGTCGCGATCACGCAGCGTGGGATGACCGCTCTCACGCTATGTACCGGTCGGGACGCTGGGGTGCGGTAGCTGAGCATGACGTCTCGGGATGATAGCCGCCTGAAAAATCCAGGCGGCTGCTTGGAATAAACGGTCTTCACAACGCCATGCTGACCCCGACCGTACCGGTCCAGCCCGGAAACAGCTGATAGCCGGCCAGATGGCTGTAAACCGGCACCTGCACGAAGGCATACATCTGCAGTTTTTTCGTAATGCTCGCGCTGATGCCAGGGCTCAGGTATGCCACCGTGCCCTCGGTATCGGGCTGATCAGCGAAGGCGCCCTGGTCGGCGCTCTTATGCAGCAGGTTGAGCTGCAGTTGGGGCACCCAGTCCGCGTGCGCTTCGTAGCGTACGCCGATGCTCATCGTGGCCAGATTGCCGGGCCGGTAGTTAGCGCCCGCCGCGCTCATCCGTTCCGAGACCGCCGCCTGGAACTGGCCGTTGACGAAGCCGTCGAAGTTCTGGCTGATCGGCTGGAAGTAGTAAGCGCCCACGATCAGATCAGTACTGCCAGTGCCCGCCTGCAGACTCGAATCCAGCGCCTGGCCGGCGCCCGGCCCATTCTTGAACAGTACCGGTGTGCCGACGAAAGTGCCGTCCTCGGTTTCTCCGCCGTAATTGCCGGTGGGCAATTTGACGCCGAACTGCACGCCGAGATTGTGCGTCGGTAGAAAGCCCTGATAGCTGGCCAGCAGCTTGATGTCGCCAAGGCTGGACACGCTGGCATTGCTGAGCTGGTTCGGCGCGCTTTCGGCCGGCGTGTAAGGCTGCAGCTGGGTGCCGTAGGTATCGTGATCGCGCTTCACGTAGGGAACCAGCAGGCTGATGCCCCAGTCGGCGTTGAAGCGATAGGCGGCAGTGAAATTGAGGTACTGGTTTTTGGTGTTGTGTTCGATCTCGCCACCGCCCAACGAGGGATCGGACGGCCGATTGACCACCTGCTCCGGGCTGGCGCGGCTGCTTCCGCTGCGCAGTTCGTTTTGATCGATAGTGGTGTAATCGACATTGATACGCCAGCCCGATTCGGCGGAATAGCCCGTGGCGGCATCGGTACTGAGCGTGCAACCACAAGTGGCACACGCCTGGGCCGCCATCGGCAGCAGTGACAAAAGCAGCGTCGCCGAAAGTGACAGCGTTGCCTTGGAATACGATGAGAAATACATGAGGGGAAATCCTTGCCGGCACGGCGCTGAGGCCGCGCATCAATGAGGGTTTCGGCACAACGCAGCAGCAGGTCGCAAGCGCGATCGCGCCTGCGACTCTGCAGCTTGGATGGATGGCATGCCGAACGGTATTAGAGCGACGCTCTGGTCGTCGACCGGACGAAAGAAGCGCCGAGGTCAACAACCGTCAAACGAGCGACGGTGGTCCTCGGGGAGCGGCGCTCAGGATCCGCGGAAGCGGACCGGCAGGAATGGCCTGATCGAACCGTATCTGCGCCGGAAGCAGCAGCGGCGGCAGCGCGAGGCTGACGTCACCCAGAGCCAGCGGACTGTGGCAAAAAAGGCTGCAGTAGCCGCACTTATCCAGCGGCGAGGTCGGTTCAGAAGGGCTGTTCGGGTGATGGTCACTGAGCCCGTGCGGCGTGCACCAGCTGCCCATGTCCATCGACATGGTATGGCTTGGCAGCATCTGCGAAATCACGGGCATGCCGATCGTGAGCCACATGGCGAACAAAGCCAGCCATGCCACCCACGTCTGCCGCCTTGTTTTTCGCAATCCCGCCATCCCTATCCCGTGCGCTAGTCAATCAAGCAGGTATAGGATCGCATATCTCTCTTACCGCCCGACTGCAGCGGGACGCGACATAGCGCCCCACGGCGCGGAACGGCTTGCCGGGCCGGACTCTCGTGGCCCGAGTTTTTACCAAGCCAGCATGATCTTGCCGATGTGAGAACTGCTCTCCATCAGCCGATGGGCTTTGGCAGCATCGGTGGCGGGAAAGACTTCATGGATAATTGGCTGCACCTTGCGCGATTCCAGCAGCGGCCAGACATGTTCGTGCAGGGCTTTGGCGATGGCGGCCTTGAACGCGACGGAGCGCATGCGCAGCGTTGACCCCGTCACGGTGAGGCGGCGGCGCATGATCACGCCCGCATCGATGGTGGCCTTGGCGCCCCCCAGCGTGGCGATGACCACCAGTCGGCCATCTTCGGCCAGCAGTTCGATTTCGCGCGGCAGATAGTCGCCAGCGACCATATCGAGAATCACGTCGACGCCCGCATTGTTGGTATGGCGTTTCACTTCTTCGACGAAATCCTGCTCGCGGTAGTTGATCGCGATGGCGCCCAGCTTTTCGCAGGCAGCGCATTTGTCGGCGCTGCCGGCGGTAGCGAAGACGCGGTAGCCGAAGGCGTGCGCGAGCTGGATGGCCGTGACGCCGATGCCGCTGGAGCCGCCTTGTACCAGCAGCGACTCGTCCTTGCCGCGGCTGCCCTGACCGAGCTTGCCGCGATCGAAGACGTTGCTCCAGACGGTGAAGAAATTCTCCGGCAGCGCCGCCGCCTCGACCATCGAGAAGCCTTTCGGCACCGGCAGGCACTGCAGCAGCGGCGCCACCGCATACTCGGCATAACCGCCGCCGCCGATCAGCGCGCATACGGCGTCGCCGCGCTTCAGGCCGAACGGGTTGTCGCCGTCGAGATCACCCTCGACCAGTTCGCCCGCCACTTCCATCCCGGGAATATCGGACACGCCAGGCGGCGGCGGGTAATGACCCTGGCGTTGAAACACGTCTGGCCGATTGACGCCAGACGCGGCGACTTTGATCAGCACCTCGCCCTTGCCGGGCTTGGGCACGTCGCGCGATCCCAGCTGGAGAACGTCCGGCTCACCCGGGTGCGTGATGTCGATGACTTGCATGGTAGACATGGGGTTCCTCTGACAACAAATGAATACAGCGGCGACGCCTTGCGTAGACCGCTGACGGACCCAGCTCAGGCCGAAGCTTTTTTACCGGCCTCGTCGAGCGACTTGAACTCCTCGTCCGACAGCTTGATGCCGACCGCCGCAACGTTTTCTTCCAGATGCGACACCTTCGACGTGCCGGGAATCGGCAGCATGACCGGGCTACGCTGCAGCACCCAGGCCAGCGCGATCTGGCTGGGCGCGGCGTGATGTTTTTTGGCGATGGCGTCGAGCACCGAGCCTGGCTTCGCCAGATCACCTGCGGCCAGCGGGAACCACGGGATAAACCCGATGTTGTGCTTGGCACAGTAGTCCAGCACCTTTTCGCTGGCGCGGTCGACCAGGTTGTACTTGTTCTGGACAGTGGCGACCTTGAAGTGTTTGCCCGCGGCTTCGATGTCGTCGATCGACACCTCGCTGAGGCCGGCATGCGCGATGATGCCATCGTCGATCAGCGATTTGATCGCGGAAAACTGCTCGTCGCGCGGCACCTTGGGGTCGACGCGATGCAGCTGCCACAGATCGATGCGCTCTACGCCGAGATTACGCAAACTTTTGTGCGCCTGCTGGATCAGATATTCCGGGCGGCCCACAGGTATCCACTTGTCCGGCCCCGTGCGAGTGAGGCCGCCTTTGGTCGCGATGACCAGACCCTTGTACGGACGCAGCGCTTCGCGAATCAGCGGTTCCGAGACGTCCGGCCCGTACGAATCGGCGGTATCGATGAAATTGACGCCCAGTTCGGGCAGGCGTTTCAGCGTGCGCAGGCATTCGGCGCGATCGGCCGGATCGCCCCACACGCCCTTGCCGGTGATGCGCATGGCGCCATAGCCGAGGCGATGAACCGCGAGCTCGCCACCGATCTTGAATGAACCCGATTGCGATGCGTTGATAGTCGACATGGAAAAGTCCTCACACGGGGAGTGAAGCGATATGTATCTGCCAGCGGGCGTCGCAGGCACGACTGTCTATCTGTGGGCGTATCGACGTTCAACAACCGTCATGACGACGGCGGCACATGCGGTGGCGGGCCGCCCGGCTTTCCTTCAAGGAGATGCGGTAGCGTTTGCGGCCGTTTTGCCGGGCTCACCCGCAGCCGGCGTCACGCGCCACACGATATTGCCCACGTCGTCGGCGACCAGCAGCGCGCCCTTGCCATCGGTGATCACACCAACCGGCCGGCCCTGCGCCTGACCCTTGGCGTTGAGGAAGCCGGTCAGTACGTCTTCGGGCGGCCCGGACGGTTTTCCGTTTTGAAAGGGCACAAAAACAACCTTGTAGCCGCTGCGCGGATTGCGGTTCCACGAGCCGTGCTGGCCGATGAAGGCACCGTTGTCGTAATGCGTGGGCAACAGGTGCGCGGTGTAGAAGGTGAGACCCAGCGACGCCGTGTGCGGGCCCAGCGCGTAGTCGGGCACGATGGCTTTGGCGACGAGGGCGGGATTCTGCGGCTGCGCGCGCTTGTCCACGTGCTGGCCGTAATAGCTGAAGGGCCAGCCGTAGAAGCCGCCGTCCTTCACCGAGGTCATGTAATCGGGGACCAGATCGCTGCCGATCTCATCGCGCTCGTTGACGGCGGTCCATAGCGCGCCGCTTTGGGGCTGCCACGCCATCCCGTTCGGGTTGCGCAGGCCGGTGGCAAAAACGCGCGAGGTGCCGCTGGCGATATCGAATTCGAGAATGCGCGCGCGATCGTGCTCTACCGCCAGGCCGTTTTCGCCCGCGTTGCTGTTGGAACCGACGGTGATATACAGCTTCGTCCCGTCAGGGCTGGCGATGACGTTCTTGGTCCAGTGATGATTGATCGTGCCGGCGGGCAGGTCCATGACCTTGGTCGGCGCGGCCGTGATGGCCGTTTCGCCCGGCACATAGGGAAAGCTCAGCAGCGCATTGCTGTCGGCGATGTACAGCGTGTGGCCGACCAGCGCCATGCCGAACGGCGAGCTGAGGTTTTTCAAAAATACTGTTTGCGTATCCGCGACGCCGATGCCCTGCGTATCGCGCAGCAGGGTGATGCGGTTGGCGCTGGGCACACCGGCGCCCGCGCCGGCCATCACCTTTTTCGCCACCCAGCCCTTGATGCCGCGGCTGTCGTCAGGTTTGGGTGGTGCGTTGGTTTCGGCGACCAGCACATCGCCGTTGGGCAAGGTGTAAAGCCAGCGCGGATGATCCAGGCCCTTGGCGAATGCATTCACCGACAGACCCGGTGCCGCCACAGGCGCCGCACCTTCGGGCCAGCCTACCGCTTTGGCGGTTTTTATCGTGGGAAACAGGGTTTTGTTCGGCGCAGGCAGTTCGGGATGGGCGCCGGTACCGTCGCGCACAGGCAGCGTAGCGGTGTCGCCGCAGCCGGCCAGCGCAAGCGCCATCGATAGGAAGATGGCTGACGAAATCGCGCTTCGAAAGAAAACACGCATGACCTTACTCCGGTATGTGAGCCGCTAGTGCATACCTTTACCGGGGAACGCTGTGTGAAAACTTAGCGCGTCATGGACGCACGCATCACGCGCGACGTGGAGAAATGCCGTCTGCAGCGTGCCGATAAGAGGCGCCTGATACTGCATTCTATAGTCCACTTTGGAGCACCTCATGGCTGATCAGAAAAAACTGTTTCTTACCGAACTTCGTCTCTGCGGTGAGTTCAATCACTGGCGCGTCGACGCGCGCTACACCGGCGCAGTAGAGCAAGAAGAGGGCGGTGACGACTCCGCCAATCAGCAGGGCGACGGAGAGAAAAAGAAGTCGTCCCAGCCAGAGGAAATTCAGCTGTCGATTCTGGTGCCGGCAGGCGATCGCTCCGTGGTCGATCTACAGATCGACGCGATGGATCGCGCCATCGCCTTTCTGCAAACCACGGTAAATGCGGCACGCCAGGAGCAGCTCAACCGATCGGATGTCGCCGTTCGCGAATAATTCGGCAAGCCAACGCCGCAGTATCAGCCCGCAACGTATTGCCGCGCGTACGCTTTGCGGGCATGGTTGATCGCCTTACAGGTGATCAGCGGATCCATCCTTGAACGGTAACGAAAACCTGCTGGCGATCGATCGCGCCAGCGTGATGCAGGGCAATCGGCTTGTGCTCAATCGCCTGAGCCTGAGCATTGCCGACGGGCAGCACACGGCGATTCTCGGCCCTAACGGATCGGGCAAGTCCACGCTGGTGAAGGTGATTGCGCGCCAGCTCTATCCGCTGGCGCAGCGCGATGGCAGCGGCACGGTGTGTATCTTCGGCAGCGACCGCTGGAATGTGGCCGAGCTGCGCAGCCTGCTCGGCATCGTTTCGCCGGCGGTGCAGCTGGATTACACCAGCGACACGCCAGTGGAGGTGTTCGATGCGGTGGTGTCCGGTTTCTTTGCGGCGCGCGGCGTCAGCTTTCATCATCAGGTAACCGACGACATGCGCAGCCGCTCGGCAGAGGCGCTGTCGCAAGCAGGCGCCGCGGATCTGACCGGTCGCGACATGGCCAGCCTGTCTACCGGCGAGGCTCGACGCGTGCTGATTGCCCGCGCGCTCGTCCATCAACCGCGTGCGCTGCTGTTGGACGAGCCGTGTACTGGTTTGGATATGGCCAGCCGCCGACGCTTTCTCGAAAGCCTGCGCGAGCTGGCGCGCGCCGGTACGACGTTGCTGCTGGTCACGCATCACGTCGAGGAAATTCTGCCGGAAATCGACCATGTCGTACTGCTGCGCGACGGGCGGGTTTTTCGAGAGGGTTCGAAGGCTGAGACACTGACTGATAGGGCGCTGTCCGATACGTTCGGCATGCCGGTGCGGGTGACGCGGCACGGCGATTACTACGCCGCTGCGCTGGACTGAATCGAGGTCCGTATCGGACGCTATGCGGGCTTACCAATCCGTTGGCTTATAGTCCTTTAGAAATTGTCCCCACACATGTTCACCGGTGCGTATGCCGTGGATAATCGGATCGACGATGCGCGCCGCGCCGTCGATGATGTCCAGCGGCGGATGAAAGCGTTCCTCGATGACTTTCTTCGCCGCCAGCCCAGCCGGATCTTCGTCGGTGACCCAGCCGGTGTCCACCGCGTTCATCCACAGTCCGTCCTTCGCGTAATCGGGCGCGGAGGTGAGCGTCATCATGTTGAGCGCGGCCTTGGCCATATTTGTGTGCGGGTGGCGGGTGGTCTTGAAGCTGCGGTAGAACTGGCCTTCCATCGCAGAGACGTTGACGATGTGCTTGTCCCGTTCCGGCGTGCGCAGCATCAGCGGCTTCAGACGCGCGTTGATGATGAAGGGGGCGATCGCGTTGACCAGTTGCACCTCAAGCAATTCCACCGACGGCACTTCCGCCATCAACAGCCGCCAGGAGTTGCGCTCGCGCAGATCGATCTGCTGCAAGTCCTGATCGAGCCTGCCTTCGGGAAACAGGTGCTGCTGGGCCAGCAGCTCTTCGGGCAGCAGCGGCAGCTGGGAGAGTTCGGCCGCGCGGGTGAGTCCAGCGACCCGGGATGCGCTGCTCGCTGTCGCGATTTCACCCGGATTCGCCTCAGGCAACAAATGGGCGCCGCGCAGCCCTTCGTAGCTGCCGACCAGCCGGCGCACGTGCGCCGGCAGATCGTGCAGTGCGGCCGTTTCGCCGTCCATCATGTGGGCGTAGAAATCGGGCGGACGTCGTACTGTCTGGCAGGCGTTGTTGATGATGAAATCCAGACGCGGTCGCGTCGTCAGCAGCTCGTGACAGAACGCCTCGACGCTGGGCGTATGGCGCAGATCGAGGCCGTAAATCTGCAGCCGGTCACTCCACTGCGCGAAGTCGGGCTCTTCGGCGTAGCGCGCCGCGGAGTCGCGCGGAAAGCGCGTGGTAACAATCAGCTCGGCGCCGGCACGCAGCAGCTTCAATCCGGCTTGATAGCCGATCTTGACTCGGCCGCCCGTAAGCAGCGCCACGCGCCGGCTGAGGTCGGCCAGCTCAGTGCGCTTGGCGTAGTTGAACGCCGCGCATTCCGGGCACAACTGGTCGTAGAAAAAGTGAATGGTCAAATATTTTTTCTTGCAGACGTAGCAGTGCTGCGGTTCGATTGCCTCGCGCGGCTTCGCCGCATCCGCATCGGGTGGCACGTCATGCGCTTCGAAGCCTTCCGGCGCAAACGCGCTGGGCGCGCTAAACACCGGCTTGCGTCGCAGGGCGCGAATGCCGGTCTGGTTGAGCACGTCATCATCGGCGCGGATCTTCGACGCGTAACTCGCCTTTTGCCTGGCCTTAAGCTTGATCCGGCGTACTGCCGGATCGGGGTGGTATACGTTGGCTACCGCCTGCTGCAGTCGGCCGCGCTCCTGCGCCGGCAGCGCCGCCAGCAGCAGCGGATCGGCGGCCAGCGATTCGAGCAGGGCGGTAGCTTCGCGCAAGCGATCGAGCAAGGCCTTATCCGTCTCGTCGGAAGCAGGCGGGTTTGGCGGGAGACTGGTCAAGACGTTTTCCGTATTCGTGAGAAGCGAAAGTCATGCCGAACAGCGATGCATGGGTCGACGCCTTGCTGCGGCAGCCGACTATTTTGCCTGCATTCTCAAGCCAGCGCCCGTGCCCCACATCATGTCCATGCGAGGTGCTGCAGCGGCATCGGTAAACGAGCCGCATACGTCAGCTCTGGTAAAACGGCGTGTGAAACACGAATACCGGCTCGCGTGGCTTCACGTGGAGCTTCACCAACGCGAGGTCGCCATGAGCAGCACAACGGCATTACCCCACGTAATCATCATCGGCGGCGGGTTCGGTGGACTGAGCGCGGCGCGCGCGCTGCGCAAGGCGCCTGTGCGCATTACGTTGATCGATCGCACCAACCATCATCTGTTTCAGCCATTGCTGTACGAGGTCGCAACCGCAGGCTTATCCGGACCGGATATTGCCGCGCCGCTGCGGCATATCCTGCGCAAGCAGGCCAACATCACTGTGCGCATGGAAACGGTCACCTCCATCGACGTAGCGAAGAAGCGCGTGTCGATGGGTGATGACGTGATGGCTTACGACTATCTCATCGTCGCCACCGGCTCCAGCCACGCTTATTTCGGCCACGACGACTGGGCCACCGATGCGCCGGGCATGAAGACGATGAACGATGCGCTGGCGATCCGCCGGCATATTCTCAACGCGTTCGAAGCGGCCGAGCGCGAGTCCGACCCTGCAAAGCGCGCCGGGTGGCTCAGCTTCGTGGTGATCGGCGCCGGGCCGACCGGCGTCGAGCTGGCCGGCACGCTGGCGGAGATTGCGCATCACACCTTGGCCAACGAATTTCGGGTCGCCGATCCGCATCAGGCGCAGATTCATCTGGTCGAAGCGGGCCCGCGCGTGCTGGCCTCGATGCCAGCCGATTTATCGGCCAAGGCGCAGCAGCAGCTGGAGCAGATGCTGGTGCGCGTGCATCTGAATTCGGCCGTCACCGGAGTCGGCGAAGACCAAGTGCAAATCGGCGAGCAGCGCATCGAGGCGCGCACCCTGGTCTGGGCGGCTGGTGTTGCTGCGTCGTCGCTAGGCAGGCAGCTGGACACGCCGTGCGACCGCGCCGGTCGCGTGCAGGTATCGCCCGATTTGTCGCTGCAGCAGCACCCGGAAGTCTTTGTGATCGGTGACTTGGCGCATCTGCAGCAGGACGGCAAACCGGTACCGGCGCTGTCGCCTGCCGCCAAGCAGATGGGCGCGCATGCGGCTCAGATGATTTGCGAGCGCATGGCCGGCCGCGCCACGCGTGCATTCCGCTACAAGGATTACGGCAGCTTTGCCACCATCGGTCGCGGTAAGGCCGTCGCTGATCTGCGTGGCCTCCATCTGTCCGGTCCCGTGGCGTGGTGGCTGTGGCTTGTCGTGCACATTTTCTTTCTGATCGGCTTCGGCAATCGCATGCTCATCACCACCGGCTGGGCCTGGTCGTATCTCACCTGGCAGCGCAACGCACGGATCATCGTCGGCGGCGAATCACGAAAGTAGCGTGTTGGCTAGTCGCCGCCGCTGCGCACCTGCGCATGGCTGATCAGCGCGAAGATGAAACTGCCGCCGACGATATTGCCGGCCAGGGTGGGCAGCGCAAAGCGCAGCGCGTAGTCGGCAAAGCGGATGTCGCCCGCAAACACCAGATAAAGCGACTCCACCGTGCCCACGATGATGTGGGTAAAGCCGCCGATGGCGATCAGGTAGGTCACAATCACGATGATCGCGATCTTGGTTTTCTCGACCGACGGCAAGAGCCACACCAGGATGGCGATCAGCCAGCCGGCGAGAATGCCCTTGGTGAACATCTGAAGCGGCGAGTTCTTCATCAGCTCCCTGCCGATATCGATGAAGGCCGATTGCGTATCGCCGTCGAACTGCTGCAGATGCAGAACGCCGTAGGCAAACAGCGCCGCGCCGATCAGGTTGCCAACCAGCACGATGCTCCACATGCGCAGCAGCGAACCGAGCTTGCCTAGGCTGGGTTCGGTCATCAGCGGCAGCACTGCGGTCATGGTGTTTTCGGTAAACAGCTGTTGTCGCGCCAAGATCACCACGAGATAGCCGAAGCAGTAACCGAAATTTTCGATGAGGAACCGCCCGGGGAAATCGCCCAGATGCGTGTGGAGAAGACCTCGCGCCAGCAGCGAAAAACCCATCGACAGGCCGGCCGCCAGCGATGACCATCCCAATGCCGCGACCCCGCGCTTCAGCTCGTGCTCGCCCTCGCGGCGGATGATTTCATGCAGTACAGCGGCGCGCGGCGGGCGCTTTTCCTCGACGTCGCCCTGCTCATTGCCGGAGAGTGCAAAGCCGTCGCTGGAACCGATGTCATCCTGATCGGCTTTGCCGTCGTCTTCGTGTTGATGGGATGGCTGATCTTTCACGCGCAGGCTCCGTTGATGGGCTTCGTCCATCGAGCCACCGGACGCTCATGATGAATGGCGTGATGTATCGACAGCGTTCATGCATTGGTAGCTTGAGAGTTTCTAGCCGGGAGCTGGCCGCTGTTTGGGTCGATACCCGCTGAGTTCATCGCCGGCGTCGTGCGCAAAGCCGGCGTGCCAGCGCATCGAACTGAGCGAGATCAGCGTCACCACGACGAAGGCGATGGAGAAGTCCATCAGATGCGGCTCGGCGTGGTCGCCCACGGCCATGGTCAGCTTCAGGATAAGCGCGCCGCTGCACACGCCCACGGAAAGCATCAGCTGCTGCAGCGTGGTGTACAGGCTGCTGGCCGCGCTGGTGCGCGAGTTGGGTACCGCCTCATAGGCGACGGTGTTGTAGGCGGCAAACTGAAACGACATGAAGGCGCCGCAGCAGAACAGCAGGGTGAACATCAGCCAGTCGGGCCAGCCCGGGCGGAAAAACGCGCAGACCGCGTAGCCCAGGCTGGAGAGCATGCCGTTGACCATCATGCCGCGGCGAAAGCCTGTCATTCGCAGCAGGCGTGGCGTCATGCTGCGCATCACCAGCGCACCCAGCGAGGTGGCCAGAATCAGCTTGCCGCTGTGCACGGCCGACAGGCCGAAGCCGATCTGAAACATCAGCGGCAGCAGAAACGGCTGCGCGCCCTGCGTCACGCGCATCAACGAACCGGAGATCACCGACAGGCGGAAGGAGTCGATCTTCAGCAGCGACAGATCCATCAGCGGATCGGGCCGCCGCTTCGCATGCAGGACATAGGCCGCGCAGGCCGCGGTGCCGACGATGAGCAGGAGGAAGGCGCGCAGCAGGTCGGCGTTCTGCCCGATCGTTTCAAAGCCAAACAGCAGGCAGCCCAGGCCCACACCGCACAGGGCAAAACCGAGAAAATCGAAGCGCGACGGCGTCGATTCGCTGGGAATCTCCGGCACAAACCGGCGCACCAGCCAGAAGCCGAGCAGGCCGATCGGCACGTTGATATAGAAGATCCAGCGCCAGCTGAGGTAGCTGACGATGAAGCCGCCCAGCGGCGGCCCGATTAGCGGCCCGAGAAACGCCGGCACCAGCGTCCACGACATCGCCGAGACGAGATTGCGCCGCTCCACTGTGCGCAGCAGGATCAGCCGCCCGATCGGCGCCATCATCGCGCCACCGGCGCCCTGCAGCAGTCGCGCAGCCACCATCGCGGGCAGGCTGGTCGTCAATGAGCAAACGATTGAACCGGCGACGAATACGCCGATCGCCACGCTGAAAACGCGCCGCGCGCCAAAACGGTCGGCCATCGCACCGCTGGCTGGAATGAAGATCGCCAACATCAGCAGGTAGGAGGTAATCGCGATGCTCATCGCCGGCGCGGTCACGGCAAATCGTGCGCCATCGTCGGCAGCGCGGTGGCCAGCACGGTAGCGTCCATCTGCTCCATGAAGATGGCGCAGGCGACAATCAGCGAGGTGACGCGGTAATCGGGAAACACCGGTGCCGGGGGAGCCGGCGCCACGGTTTCCTCAACGGAGGAGCTCGCCACTAGAAATCCTTTGAGTGAGTAGCCCGTTCGGCACGGCGAGCCGGGGGGGAAGCCAGCCAGACCACTCAAGAAAGCGACGCCCGGTTCGCGCGTCGCAACACCTCAATTATTCGCCTGTGGGCGGGCCAGGACAAGCGCAGCGCTTTTCTCTGGCTGTGCTGGGCACAGCGGGGCGGTTTCAGTGCGCAAGCGCGCGCGCCCTGGGGCGAAGTAACGCAGCAAGCACAGGAGCCGCAGGTCGGTAACGTAAGATGCCGAAGATAAGACGACTTCGCCGATCGTTACGTTGACGGCGTGTCGAAAAACTTTCTTGGTGTGCCGGCAACAGAGCCTGCGCCTTGTTTTCGCTTCAGACGACTGCCTTCCACGCTGAGTTATCTACTCCATGCTGACGGTGACATCGCTACGCAAGGCCGTACCAGGCGGCCGGGTTCTTTTCCAGGACTTGAATCTGACGGTCGGCAAGGGACAGTTCGTCGCCATCACGGGCGAGTCCGGCGTCGGTAAATCGTCTCTGCTCAACCTGCTGGCCGGACTGGACCGGGCGGATGCCGGCTCGGTGGTGATCGACGGCACCGCGCTGGAGCCGCTGCAGGACGATGCGCTGACCCGGCTTCGGCGTGACCGGATCGGTTTCGTCTTTCAGGCCTTTCACGTGCTGCCGCACCTGGACCTGGCGCACAACGTGGCGCTGCCGCTGGTGCTGCAAAAGGTCGACGCCCACGAGGCGCTGGCGACAGCGACTGGCATGCTCGAGGCGATCGGCCTGGGCGGGAGGGGCGCGGACTATCCGCGACAACTTTCCGGTGGCGAGTTGCAGCGCGTCGCTATCGCTCGCGCCTTGATCCATCGTCCAGGCCTGATTCTCGCCGACGAGCCGACCGGCAATCTGGATCCGGAAACGGCGGCGAAAGTCATGGCGCTGTTTGTCGATCAGGTGCGCGAGGCTGGTGCCGCCGTAGTGCTGGTCACCCACTCGCCGGCCTCGGCAGCGGTGGCCGATCGTGTACTGCACCTCACGCGCGACGGGCTGGTCGAGCATGGGTGAGCGCGGGTCGCTGCCGCTGGTCGCGATGCGCTGGATGATCGTCAGCGAGTGGCG